>JBDKVD010000130.1:0-3984 GCA_039679325.1 Smithella sp. | reverse complement strand
GCGACAAACTTGCCGAATCTTTTTTCCAGGTTATTAACCGCAATAGAATCAAAGGTGGAAAGAGTCATCGACCAGCCCCTTATCCACTTTCTTTATTCGTTCGATCATTGCTTCTTCCAGAGTTGCAAAATTATGACGCATTTCTGACGGACTGGAAGATTCCAGAATGACGGCATTGTGCATCAGCGCGAGCTGATCACATTTTTCGCCTTCGTCCAGATACGCAGTGGAAACCATGATCGTCATGCCTTCGAGCTTCATATTGGAAAGAATTTCCCAGAACTCGCTGCGCGATACCGGATCAACGCCGTTAGTCGGTTCATCGAGAATGAGCAGTTGCGGTTCATGCACCAGAACGCAGGCCAATCCCAGCTTTTGCTTCATGCCGCCGGAAAGATCGTAGGCCTGCCGGTCTAAAAACGGCAGCAGGTTGGAAAAACCCAGATATTTTTCTTTGCGGATTTTTCTTTGATCTTTCGGGATATCGAAAATATCCATAAAAAAATCTATGTTTTCTTCCACAGACAAATCCTGGTACAGCCCGAATCGCTGCGGCATATAACCAATGATGTTTTTTATCTTGCGCCGCTCGGTGACAACATCGAGGCCGCCTACATGAATTGCTCCCTCAGACGGCCTGATCATCGTGGCGATCAAGCGAAGAAGAGTTGATTTTCCCGCGCCGTCCGAACCGACCAGGCCGAAGATATTTCCGGCGTTCACGGCAAGCGAGATATCGTGGAGAGCTTCCACGGTGTTAAAGCGGACCGAAACATTTTTGACTTCCACCAGGGGTGGGGAATTTGTCGAAGGAGCAATCATTGCGTCTCCTGTTCCAGGTTATTTCAACAAGGCGTCGGCCGGCATTCCCGCTTTTAGTTCTCTTCCGGGATTGGCGATGGATATCTTGACCAGGTAAACCAGCTTCACTCTTTCTTTTTTTGTTTGAATTATCTTGGGTGTAAATTCACCTTCGGGGGAGATGAAAGAAACGAAGCCCTCGAAAACTCTATCGGGGAAGGTATCCACCTTTATTTCCGCTTTCTGGCCGGCTTTGACTTTCCCGATCTGGGTTTCATCAACAAAGATTTTTAAATCGACGCGGCTAAGATCGGAAATCGTGATGACTTCCCGTCCGGAGTTTACCGTTTCACCCGGTTCGATATTACGGCTGATCACCACGCCCGAAAGGGGTGATTTGAGCCGGGTATAGTCAAGTTGAATTCCTGCCTGCGCAAGGGCGGCGCCGGCCAAATCTATCTGGGTATTTGATGTTGCGATGTCCTGTGTGGCGGCTTCAATCTTCGAGAGATTGCCCTTCGCCGTATTCAGGGTGGATTGCGCCTCCGCCAGGCGTGATTTGGCTACATCATAAATCAGCTTCACCGTGTCGCGTTCTTTTTCCGTGACCACTCCTTTACGAAAGAGCTCTGCATAGCGTTTATAATTTTTTTCCGCGTCCTGCATGGTATCTTTAGAGCTGGTGACAACGGCAGCAGCACGGGTCACTTCCGAGGGTAAAGTATTTTTGCTGATCTTCAAAGCTGTTTGCAGTTGCTCTTTGGTCTTTTGCGCGTGGTCCAGATTGGCTTTTGCCTGATCGTAACGCGCCTGAAATTCCGCCCGATCCAATTCGGCGATTACCTGATCTTTGGTCACGGACTGACCTTCCTGCACGTTGACATTGGCAACGCGCCCGGAAATCTGGAAGGAAAGATTCGCATCAGTTGTTTCGATGGTTCCGGAAAAGAACAGCTCGTTTTGATTATTTTTTTTCTGACCCAGATAGACGAATACTCCCGCGCCGATGAACAAGATCATAAAAACAATAATGATAATTTTCTTTTTCAAAAAAAGTCCTCCAATTTACAAATCTTCGGTACCGATAATATTTTTTAATGACGCTGTAAAATGGTCAGAGGCAAGGCGCGCAAAGACTGAGGCGTGAGGCGTATTTTTGTATACGCCGCAACAACGAAGGATGCAGCGCAACGCAGCATACGGTTATTTTACAGCGTCATACCCTGATAGCCTTCAGCACCAGCCTACTCACTTCCGCACCCACAGTGCATTTGAGCTTTTTATCACGTGCTTTTACATCCGCGGGAAGCAATAACTTCCGATCTTTAACCGGCAGTGCTCCCTTATAAAAAAGAATCGTTCCCATGATCATCGTATGAATCAGGAAGGGAACCGTCTCGGCGAACACACCTTTTTTCTTTCCCTCATCCAGGATGCCGATCAAAATGATCAGGATTGAAGACATGTCTTCCACAACCACGAGTGGCAGGTGCATGCCGCCGGACGCTATCTCGCGCATCATGATCGGTGGTATTTCCGGATTTTTATCCACTGCATCAGCCATGTTATTGATGTAGGCGGCAAGTTTTTCCTCCGGGCTGCTTTCTTTAGCTACTGCCTGAGCGATGTTTTGAGCAATGTTGCCGATTACCTGATGGATGACTCTGGCATAAAGGGTGTCTTTATCGCCGATCTGATAATAGAGGGTAGCTTTGTTAACACCGGCGTGCCTGGCGATTTCATCCACATGCGTTGCACTGTAACCTTTTTCGGCAAACAACGCCCGTGCCGCAATTAAAATCTTCCGGGCCGTTTCACCCGGCTTTTCCATATCAGTCTCTTTCTTAATCACCTTGTTATACCCATCGCCCGGTCTAAAATTGCCCGATTAATATTGAAATCTCCCAACGCATTGGCATAATCCGCCTTGGCTTTGGTCAGTAGCGTCTCGGCATCCAGTACATCCGTTGTTGTGGCGACGCTTTCCTTGAATCGTTCCCGGGCGATACGGAAATTTTCGTTGGCCTGTTCGATTACTTTTTCCGAGACGGCTATCTGTTTTTCCGCTTCCTGTAAATTCAGATAGGCGTGCTTGATTTCCAGAATAATCAGATCATTTAATTCTTTCGACTCGTCCAGTGCCTGGTTTTCCCGGGCTCGGCCGGCGTCCACCCTGAATTTCGTCCTGCCCCATTCCCAGAAATTCCAGCTCGCCACTCCCATTACGGACCAGTTTTCCGCATCCTTATAATCACTGCCGGAAACCGAAGGATTATCGCCGTATCGCGTATAGTTGCCAACCAGACTCAGTGTAGGGAAATACTCGCTTTGAGCCATCCGGACCATCTTTCCCGCCTGTTCGACTTTCAGGGCGGAAATTTTCAATTCCGGTCGGTTTTTTAAAGCCACATCCAGGCAGTCGTCCAATTGTTTTTCCAGAGGCCGGTATTGCAGAATATCTACTATCTGCACCGGCACAAATATTTTGCGTTTTAAAACTGTATTAAAACGGGCTTTAGCCAATTCCACTGCATTTTGCGCCTTCGTCAGGTCCTGCCTGCCGTTGGCCAGTTCCACTTCGGCATGCAGTAGATCATTTTTGGGAATCATACCGACTTTAAAGTAATTGTAGGCAATCTCGCGGTGAGCCGTAAGCATTTCCACAGACTGATCAGCCGCCTCCTTAATTCTTTGTGCCCGCAGGATATTGAAATAGGCGATTTTGACATCCCGAACAACATCCTGCTGTTTTGCAGTCTCTTCTATCCGGGCGGTATCTTCTCCGATTTTACTTGCCTGGTAATTGGCGACAAGACCGCCGCCGGTAAAAAGAGGTTGTCTGGCTTCGAACGTCCAGTAGTAGTTATTCTGTGTTCCGGAGATAATTTCGGTGCCGCTGGGGATAAGAACTCCTGTCGGAAGATTGCGGAATCTGCTGAAAGGCGCCTCATTTAAACGCGTATAGCTATAGGTGGTATTCAATTTCGGTAAAAATCCGGTGACAGCCTCCCTTTTTCGGGCAACTGCGGATTCCACTCCTTCTTTGGCATAATGTATGGTGAAACTGTTTTTCAGCGCTATATCAATGCTTTCTTCAAGTGTTAAAATGTCTCCCGCAAGGCCCCGATAAGGCCAAAGCAAAACAGCAGCCAAAATCGGTATCCACCATACTTTGAATTTCAT
>JBDKVD010000129.1:0-12287 GCA_039679325.1 Smithella sp. | reverse complement strand
CCCATATGATGAGAATACTGTTGGGCTCCGACCACAGGATGCTTTTACCCGCTTCCATTCTTTTCGGGAGTTCATTTCTTATTGTTGCCGATACTTTTGCCCGAAATTTGATAGCCCCCGCTGAATTGCCGGTGGGCGTAATTACCGCTCTGTGTGGAGCTCCTTATTTTATTTATCTTTTGCGCAGGAAGGCCTGATTTATGTCCGTCGTAACCGTTGAACAGATTGGATTTCGCTACAATTCCCAATGGGTATTAAAAGATATTTCCTTCGATATCCGGAAAGGGGAATTTTTAGGAATCATCGGGCCCAACGGCTCCGGAAAAACAACTCTGCTGAAAGTGATCGACGGCATTCTGAAGCCCGAAGAAGGTGAAATCCGGATAAACGGCATTTCCAGTAAAAAGATGAAAAGGTCTGCCCTGGCAAAATTAATTGCCGTAGTTGCCCAGGATTTCCACATGACCTTTCCTTTCTCCGTTCATGAAGTTGTTTTAATGGGCAGAGCACCGCATCTCAACAAATGGAGATTTGAAGGGGAAACGGACTTCCGCATTGCCCACGAGGCATTGGAAATGACCGATACTCTTCATTTGATCAACCGAAGTGTATCCGCTTTAAGTGGCGGTGAATATCAGAGAGTCATGATCGCACGGGCGTTGGCCCAGCAGCCGCAAATAATGCTGCTCGATGAGCCGACGGCATTTCTCGATATAAAACATCAGGTTGATTTTTTTGATCTTATTAAAAAGCTGAATATGAATCAGGAACTGACTGTTGTCACCATAACGCACGACATCAACCTGGCCGCTTTGTATTGTGACAGAATCATTATGCTGCGCAGCGGCCGGATGCAATGTGAAGGAAATCCTGATGATGTCATAACAAAAGAGAACATAATGAAGGTTTACGAAACAGCTGTTGCAGTTGACAAGAGTTTGGAAACCGGGAGACCCCGGATAACCCTGTTGAGCTCACATCCATCGAAGTGAAAAAGACTAAAAATATCTTGACTCCAACTGGACGCCTGTGTTACGTGTTCAACAGCAAGGGGCCATATAGGCCATAATAAGGAAGACGGTGAGAATCCGTCGCGGACCCGCCGCCGTAACCAGGGATGAAAACCGCATAAGTGTCACTGTTCCGCCCAAGCGGAGTGGGAAGACGCGGTGAGTAAGATGATCTGGAAGCCGGAAGACCTTCTTGTCAATTTTGCACAGACTTGTCACCGTGGTAAGGAGGCAGTCACAGTTGCACCGATGATGAAAAACGGCATCCCCGGACCTCAGTTTAGGTTCGGGGATTTTTTTTGGTCTGATATAGAGAAGTTTAACATTTTTAATCGTATAAGACCGTCAGTATGAGGAAGCCGGTTTAAGTCCGGCGCTGCCCCGCAACTGTAAGCGGAACGAAATCCACGCCAATCCAATGATTTCCTGATGGCAAAGTGTGGATGCAGGAAAAACCGCAAGCCAGAACACTCACCTGATGGATCAAATAACTTTTATTCCCGAGGGGGAAAGGAGAAGTAGCATGAAGCACAAAGTAAGAAAAAAGTTGTTATCGCTGCTGTTGGGAACCTCATTGCTCTTGCCCGGATTTGTTCTGGCTGCGGACAAGAACGAAGCAACGGCAAAAACCGGCGGTGAGCCCATTCGTATGGAAGAGACTATTGTTACGGCCAGCCGGGTGGAAGAGTCTTTGCGCATGGTGGCGGATTCCGTAACCGTGGCTACGGAAAAGGAAATTCAGCGCAAGGGGCAGCAGACGGTGGTTGAGGTTCTGAACGATGTACCCGGGGTCAATATCAGTCAGAACGGTTCCTATGGAGGCTCGACTTCCATTTACCTGCGGGGGACGAGCAATGCCCATACCGTTGTCATGATCGACGGCGTACGGGTGGCCGACCCTATAAGCGCCGACGGCAAAGTGAATCTTGCCGACCTGCCGACCGACAATATTGAGCGCATCGATGTTGTCCGCGGCAATCAAAGCGTCCTCTACGGTTCTGATGCCATCGGCGGCGTTATTAATATTATTACCAAGAAAGGAAAAGGAAAACCTACCGTTACGGCTGGTTTTGAAGGAGGTTCCTTTCAGACATTTAAGGAAAATATTTCTTTCCGGGGTGGAACGGAAAAGATCGACTTCAGCGCTTCCGTTTCCCGTTTGGACAGCCAGGGTGTTTCCAAGGCCGATGTAGAGCCGAACCCGGAAATGGACTACTACAACAATACGAACATCTCAGCGAAGCTGAACGGCCGCATCACCGATAAAACGCGGGTTGGCTTCTCCTTCTATGATGACAGAGCCAACTCGGATTTGGACAACACCGGCGGTGTCGATGACTATAGAAAGCAATATTCCCATATAACGACTATTTCCGCAAATGTTGAGCAGGACTTTACCAAGTGGTGGACGTCCATTTTAAAACTGGGCAACACCGATTCAAAGCGGGAATACTTTGGGGACGGCCCTGGTATCTACACCGGCACCACGCAGCTTTTCGAGTCCCGTTTCAAAGGCAATATCAAGACCGCATCCTGGCAGAACAACTTCTTCCTGGGCGATAAGGACATTTTGACCGTAGGGCTGGATTATATGCATGAGACGGGATCGAATCAGAGTGGCCAGTCCTTCCTGAACGACGTGATGGCCCGGACTAAGAGCGCTTTTGTCCAGAACAAGTGGACGCCCATCGAGAATGCCAATATCACTGTTGGTGTCCGCACTGATCATCACCAGCAGTTCGGGCAGGAGACGACTTACAAAGTAGCGGGTGCCTATCTGTTCGAGCAGTTGGGGACAAAGGTACGAGCGAGTTACGGCACGGGGTTCCATGCTCCTTCGCTCTACCAGCTATATGAGCCAACATATGGTAATACGAACCTTGCCCCCGAAAAAAGCAAAGGTTTTGACGCCGGCATCGACCAGTCTCTTTTTGGGGATAAAGTGAACTTGTCGGCTACCTATTTCCGGAACGATCTGGATAACCTCATTATATTCGATATGACGACGTGGAGATACGCTAACGTTCAGCAAGCCCGCACGGAAGGCGTCGAAACAAGTGCGTCCTGGCGGCCTTTGTCCTGGCTGTCGCTGAATGCCACTTATACCTATCTGGATGCGAAAAACGATAACACTCAAAAGCAACTGACCTATAGGCCTCATCACACCGCCGGCGGCTCCGTGAACATCCGCCCCATAGATAAGTTGAACTGGAATGTTTCCATGCAGTCTGTGGGGAAACGGTATCGGGATGCCAGCAATAACGACACAATGCCTGCATATATGGTATTCAACACTGCCGTTTCTTATGACGTGGCAAAGTGGATGCAGCTGACGGGGCGAATCGATAATTTCACTAATAAACATTATCAATCCATTTATCAGTACGGGGAGCCTGGTATTGGCTTCTTCGGCGGGATAAAAATGACATTTTAGGTGCAGCGATGAAAGAACAACTGTTTGAGAGATTTGATGCAAGTGGCATGGAGTCGTTTTCTACGACGGCAGCCATGTCAGTAACTGGCCATGTCGTGGTCCTGTTTCTAGTCTTCATGGCATCTTCCTTTCCTCTTTCGGTTAAGAAGAATCTGGATCAGTTGCCCATCATTCAGGCAACCCTGGTGACGGAAAAGGGAATGCCTTCCGTTCCGCAGCAAACTGTTGTTACCGTGCAACGTAAGGCAGAAGCGGATAAACAGAAAGAAGTCGTCAAACCGCGCGTAATACCAAAAACGTCGGAGCAGAAAACCGCTCCGGTACCTTTTCCAATGGCTACTTCACAAGCAGCGGAAAAGGCAAGCGGTACTTCATCGGCAATGAGCATTGACGCAAAATCAATCGGGATGGCCGCAAATACGGATACAGTCCGTGCCTCGAATTCTGGTGGCTCCGGAGGCACATCTGCAGTGCCGCGATACCGGTCTAATCCCCGTCCACCGTATCCTTTTCAAGCTCGCACCAGGGGTCATGAAGGGCTGGTGGTCCTGACGGCGGAAGTCCGGGAAGACGGTCGGGTGAGCACTATCCGTCTTAAACGGTCTTCGGGATACGCATCCCTGGACCAGTCGGCGCTCGCCACGGTTCGTTCCTGGCTTTTTGAACCTGCGCGGCGCTTAGGTATGGTTGTGGCTTCGGTGGTGGAAATACCTGTCCGGTTTTCGCTCCAGGATGAACGTGATGATTAAATCCGGTCGAGCGGTGATTTTCCACACTTCACTGCATCCGGTGCCTTTTTTGCTTGCTCTGTTTATGTTGTTGATGATGCCGCAATCCGGTCTGGCGGCCGATGCCGGAGCACAACTGCAGCATCTGCGGCTTGTCTATGGTGAAGAACGGGCTCTGTCGGACGGCACAGTTTTACTCCCCCTGGAAATCCATTTTGACAATGTCCAGGGGGGTGGGCGCCTGGAGAATCTGTCCGATGTCACGGTCGGAGTTGCCTCTCTGCCCGCGTTCGGACCATCGGTGAAGCAGACAAAACCACTCGTGTATAGATCCATCCCGGTGATAAAGACGGGTGACAAGTGGACGATTCAGCTTTCCACCGGGGCACCCCGGAGTTTTGCCGTCCGTGTCCAGGCGCGGAGCGCAGCAAACGGGAAAACAACGTATTTAACTGCCGAAACCAATTGCTTCGTTTTTGGCCGAAAGCTGGGGACGAAGGTCGAACCAAAAGCGGAAGCACTTCCGCCTGCGTGGTCTTCCGGCTTGGGCATGAGTATCAATCCACCTTTCTACTACTGGCCGCAGACGGAAACTCCTCTTCAGGTGACTTTGCACCTTGGTAGTCATGTTCTGCCGAAGACGACGCTCACCGTATTTGACGGATATTTCCCGCCGGCACGGTTCTTGACGGACCATGCCGGTCGGGTAGACTATGTGCCGCCGGATGATCCTGCGCTGAACCGGCATAGTGAGAAAGCAGCCAAACAGGTTTTTCTCGTTTCCGTCCATAGCGAGGGAGACGACCTTTTTGTGGCGACGCGAACTTTGCGACTCTACAGAAACCGCCTTTCCCACCTGCGGATGGATATGGGAATGGCTCTCTTCGGCACAACGGCACTGGTTACAGGTGGAACGGTAATCTGGATACGGCGCGGGAGACGGCCGGTGTGAACATAACGAATCTTCGAGTAGCTCTGCAGCTTCTTTTCTTTGCAGCTTTGACCTATGGCGGCCGTGTCGGATTGAATCTTGGTCATGCTCTACCTTGTTTTTCCTGCCCTTACGTTAGTGGATGCGCGGGGCAATGTTATCTGATGGCCCTGCAGAACTCTTTCTGGGGAATGGAAATGCCGCTCGCGGCCATATTTTCATCCAGGGGATATCAAGCTCTGCTGATGTTTATCGGCTTCCTGCTGTTGACTCTGTTGCTGGGTAAAATGTGGTGCGGCTGGATTTGTCCCTTTGGTACATTGCAGGATTGGATTGCCGCGCTGCGCAGTAAGCTTGGAATAAGGGAATCGCAATGGTCATGGATACAGACCGACCGGCTCAAAGCGATTAAATATATCTTTCTGGCATTGTTGCTGGTCATCCCCCTGTTTATTGCTCACATGGGATTACATGACGATTTCAGTCTTCCCTTTTGCCAGATATGTCCGGCCAAACCCATCATGCCGCTGTTTGCCGGGAGAACCGATTATTTTTCCATTGATACAACAAACGCGATTACTATTTTTATGACCAGTCTCTCGATGATATTGACGGCAGTATTTCTCGTAGGAATATTTTTCAAAGACAGGTTTTTTTGCATTTTCTGCCCAATGCTGGCGCTTATCTCCATTTTTGACAAAGTGGGTTTGGTCCGGTTCAGCAAAAATGTCAAGACCTGTAACGGCTGTGCCAATTGCCAAAGAATCTGCCCTGTGGACATTCGTTCTGTTCACATGGAGACCTTGCAGCAAAATGTCATGTCTCCGGAATGTCTGGCCTGCATGAAGTGCGCCGAGTCCTGTCCGACAGACGGTACCCTTTCCTTCCATTGGTTTAAATGGAATTTGTTTACATCCTCTTTTGCTGGGGCCATAAGAAAACTGGCCGGGGGGCGCTCGCGATGAACAATCCCTTATCAAAAGTCCCGGAAGCAAAACAACAAATTGTGAAGAGGAAAACATGCCAGGAGTATGCCGCGGAGATAGCACTCTTGAAGCGGCGCGACGACTATATGCCCCAATACGATTATTTTCTGGAGATACTTGCGCTGCACGCCGAACCGGAAAAATTTCGTCGGAAGGTAATGCGGCCGATTGCAGCGCTGAACTGCCTTCAGGCGCCGCCGGAAATATTCGATGCCCTGGGTTTTATCCCCTACAGATTTTGTTCGAATGCATTGTCCAGACAGGATATTGCAGCCTCCAGGCTGCCGGCGCTGGCCTGTCCGATCATCAGGTCGTGCCTCAGTTCTTTCTCTCTGAATGATTCCATCGAGTCTCTGGCGGAACTAACCGTTATTGCGGGAACATGCGACTGGATGGTGAGACTTCCCGAGCTGCTGGAAGGGCAGGGGAAAAATATTCATATTATGGAACTTCCGCATATTAAAGAGAGCGAGCGGGGGCGCAAGCGCTGGATCGAAGAGTTATGCGTCCTTAAAGATTTTCTGGAAAAAGAGTCCGGCAAAAAGATGTCACGGCAAAACCTGCTCCTCTCCATCCAAAAGTATGCTGCCGCCCGACTGGCTTTGAGTAATTTGATGGAGGCTCGCAGCAGAAAAGAGATTCCCGCGCTCTGGTGTCTGGTCATGACCAACGCTTTTTTGATGGGAGATGTGGATGGATGGACGAACAGCGTCAACGAAGTTATCCGGATGCAGTCCGGAAAACTTTGCAGTCCGGGTGCAAGTGTTTTTCTGGCCGGTTCTCCGGTGATGTTCCCCAATCTGAAGATCCCGAAGCTGCTGGAGGATGCAGGCATTCATGTGGCGGCTGATGAGCTTTGCACATCGGAGCGTATTCTGGCGGGTGTTCCTTTATTCGAGGATAATTCGGAGTTTGCTATGTTAAGGGCTTTGGCGGAACAGTCTCACCTGGGCTGCAGTTGTCCGACTTATGCGGATAATAAAAGACGACTTGATAATATCATGGCGGTAATGCGGGACAGGAATATTTCGGGACTTATTCTGCATATACTCAAGGGATGCCATCCCTATGACATCTGCAGCTTCAAGATGGAGCAGGTGCTCCGGGAAAACGGTTTTCATTTTCTGCGCATTGAAACCGACCAGTCGCGTGAGGACAGTAAGAGTCTGCTTTTACGATTGGAAGCATTCAGCGCAGTAATTCAATAAAAGGTGGTACGATGATAACAGCGGGAATAGATATCGGCTCCGCCGCAATAAAGGCGGTCTTTGTCGAAAACGGCGCAATGGTCTGGTCGCAAACCCAGCCTTCCACAGCCTTCAGCGCCGGGGTAGGTGAAAAATTATTTAAAGAAGGACTGACTGCTCTTTCCTTGCAGGAGCAAAATATTGATGGGATAGCAACTACGGGGTACGGGAAGTCCCTGTTTGGCATGTCCGGGAAAAAGGTAAACGAAATAACAGCCAATGCTTTGGGTGCACATATAGCCAGCGGGGGCAAAGCCAGAACGATTATTAATATCGGGGGTCAGGATATCAAAATTATCAAACTCGACGGCAGCGGTAAGGTTGTCGATTTTAAAATGAATGATAAATGTGCAGCAGGAACCGGCCGTTTTTTTGAGATGTCCGAAAGAATTCTTGACATACCCTTAAATGAATTTAGTCCAAGAAGTATGCAGAGTGCTGCGCCCGCCGTAATAAACAGTACGTGTGCCGTTTTTGCCGAAACCGAACTGGTTTCTCTTTTGAGTTCCGGAACTGATATTAATGATGTTATTGCAGGAATTCATTTGTCCATAGCCAACCGGATCGGATCCATGTCGGCAGCTCTGGATCTGGAGGACGACATTTACTTTGATGGTGGACCGGCTTTAAACGAAGGTTTGCATCAGTCGTTGATGGATGAGTTGCAACGTGAGATAAAGCTCTTCCCAAAGCCTCAGTTCACTGTTGCCTACGGGGCGGCCATCCAGATTGCTCTGGAGAAGGGATTTAAAGTAGCTTGATTTTCATTTGACGCTCTAAAAATAGGAGGATTTGATGCGTAATTTAATAGTTGCTGTTTTTACTTTATTAATGATACCGGCGCTGCTGTTGGCCGCGGATATTCAAATTCCAGAAAACCTGCAGGCCAGGGCTTATGTATTGAAAGCCGAGCGTGACGGACTTTGGGAAAAATCTCTGGTTGTACAGTTTGCCGAAAAGCGTCGAACTTTGGGGACAATCGACGGTCTTGTAGAAGCATATGCTGCCCTGAACCATGCCGCCCATCCTTTACTGTGGCAGAAGGTCAGTGAAAAATTCAAGTCTCAGGACGGACGCGGCGGTAAACTTTATACCGATTTTATACAGCAAAAGATTGCCAAAGATCTGAAACTGAAAAAAACCGACATCAACATGGTGGCTACGGCTGCCGATATGGACAACCTGGCGGTTGTCACCAAAGAATTCAAGCCGTTAACCGTTACGGTGCTGGCAACAGCCGGAGCCAAAACTAACGCCATCAGAACCGGTGTTGATGAAAGCTCGCATATAGAAGGTGAGGAGCCGAAGGGAACGATTAATATTGTGCTCTTAACCAATGCCGTGTTGACCGACGGGGCTATGGCGCGTGCCATAGTTACGGTGACGGAGGCCAAGACCGCAGCGCTGGAAGACCTGAAGGTGCCCAGCAGTTACACCAAGAATGTGCAGGCGACAGGAACAGGTACGGACAGTGTAATAGTTGTCTCAGGTGTTACCGGGCCTAAGGCCACCTACACAGGTGGACACAGCAAGATCGGCGAACTGATCGGCAAGGCAACATATGAGGCCGTTGTGGAGGCGTTGGGGAAACAGAACGGGTATCTGCTGACCGGCGCAAAACCTTATTTAGCAGAAAGCAGCAAGAGAGAAAAGGAGGTGGTCGGTTCTGCCTTGAAATGGCTCGCCATGCTTGATGAAGGCAGATTTGCGGAAAGCTGGGAAAATACTTCTGAAATATTCAGGCAGTCACTGCAGCAGGGGCAGTGGGTAAAAACAGTTGGCGCGGTACGTAATGAGATGGGTAAGAAAGTTTCCCGGCAGTTTTACCGAAGCCTGTATACAAGGAGCCTGCCGGGCGTGCCTGATGGTGAGTATATGATCATTGAATTCAATACGGCATTTGAGAACAAAAAAGGGGCCATAGAGACGGTCACATCCAAGCTGGATAAGGATGGTTTCTGGAGCATATCGGGGTACTTTGTAAAATGAGAGACAAACAAACGCGAACATCGTATGCATACAGGAAAATTATAAGAATCAGTGCATTTCCGTTTTTAGTTCTGTTCGTGTGTGTATTTTTGGGATTGAGCACGATCGCTGACGGTTGGTGTGCTGATCCCGCCGGCAGCAACATGGTCAAAACACCTGACGCTATCCGCATCGCCCTGGTACATTTTAATGCACGGCCGGGCGAAGTTGCCCATAACCGCAGCCGGATCGAGGCTGCGATCAGCGAAGCCGCTGCACGAAAAGCCGACTGGATAGTAACTCCGGAACTGGCCGAGACCGGTTATGGATTTGTGAAGAAGATAGGGATAGATTGGATTGAAAACTTCCCCAATGACTGGGTTCGCAGGCTTTCCGGGATAGCACGCGACAACAGGGTTACCCTGTTCATTGGACTGGCCGAAAAGGACAGTACCACCGGCAAACTGCACAACAGCGTTGCCGTGATCGGGCAGGACGGTGTGATCCATGGGACTTATCGCAAACATCGAGTTGTTAACGGGCCCGCGGAGAGATGGGCGACACCGGGGCAGGAAAACAACCTCTTTGTTGTCGACGGAATTCCCGTCGGGTTGCTTATCTGCGCAGATTCTTACAAAGCAGATGTTTCCTCGCGCCATAAATTGCAGGGAGCCCGGATTCTGCTCTCGCCGGCAAACTGGCCGCAAGTTGGCCATATGGGACCAAACGGTTACTGGGAAGCTCGTACACAGGAAACGGGTTTGCCGTTGATAGTCAATAACCGCACGGGCAAGGAACCGGACCTGGATTTTAGCAGTGGGGAAAGCACTCTGGTGATGTCGGGTCGCAGGGTTGTCAAATTCAGTTCCAAAGACACCAGGATTTTTTATCTGGACTGGGACGTCAAGAATAATCGCTTCACGGTTGTTCCTTAGCATCGAACTGCATTTTTTGATGGATTGGTGATTTCATTAAACAGCGATCATTTTTATATTGGATTCCTGTTGGTAAATTTACAGAAGATCATGTGTTGTCATTACTAAAAATATTTTCACATACTTCTTGACAAATTATTTTAGCTTGTATATTGGTGTGTACAATAAGACAACTTGTAACTAAGGAACCGCTTTATAAGAGAGTGACAATAAGGTGGTTCCTGAATTAAACAGCTGTTGTAGTGTTATCAAGCGCCGTTTATTGAGGCGCTTCTTAGTGGCGTAGCGGATGAAAGACATCTGCTTGTGAAGTCGGTCGTAAGTTCGTTTAAACAACGCGACTTGCTTTACCGAATACAAAGACAAGTTCAATGCAGTCCTCGAGAAGTAACAATCACGAATATGAACCTTGGAAAACCAATTTGGAAACCGAGGCGATAATTTGTTCCTTATATTTATTAGGGATTAAACCTTATAAATTTATATAAAAATCTTGACAATTATTTTTTAAAGAATATATAGAATAATCTATTCGGAGAGCTCATGAAAAATGTAACGAAAATCCTAGAAGGTGATGTTTTAGCTGCTGCTACGCTCATGCGGGGTGTCGAAGACGAAAAGCCGGATGCGATGAGGGAATTGGGCTTGCTTTTTCCCAGTACCGGCAGGGCGCATGTAATAGGTCTTACAGGGCCTCCCGGTGTTGGTAAAAGCACATTGATTGATAGTTTGATTTTCGCGTTTAGAAAAAAAGATTTGACCGTCGGTGTTGTTGCCGTCGATCCCACAAGCCCGTTTACAGGTGGCGCCGTTCTGGGTGACAGGGTGAGAATGCAGGATCATATCACAGATAGTGGTGTCTTTGTTCGCAGCATGGCTTCGCGAGGCTGGAGAGGCGGATTGTCGAAATCGACTATCAGCATGGTCCACATTATGGATGCCATGGGTAAGGATATCGTTATTGTGGAAACGGTTGGTGTCGGACAATCGGAAGTAGAGGTTACCAAGATTGTTGATTCATCGGCTTTGGTTTTATCGGCGGATTCGGGTGATCAGGTGCAGATAATCAAGGCCGGTATTCTGGAAGCCGCAGATATTTTCGTTGTCAATAAGGCGGATAAAGAAGGTGCGGGGAACGTAGTTGGCAGAGTGGAATTTATGCTGGGAATGAGGGAGCGTCTGCCAAATTCCTGGAAGCCGAGCATCGTTCTTACCCAGGCGGTTCAGTAGATAGGTGCGGATGAACTGGCCGACGAATTTATCAAACATAAAGAATACCTGCTGGCCAGCGGTGAAATGGAGAAGCGCAAGAAAACGAGTGCGAGAGAAGAACTGCTTAAAAATGTGGAATGCTACGTCAGTGATTTTTGTAACCGGGAATTTGCGGAAGAGGGTAAACTAGATGAAATGGTAATCAAGATTGCGCAAAGAAAGGTAGACCCGCATACGTCTGCCTTGCAAATAATCGACTGGTTAGGTTCTCATTTCAAGCATATTTCTACAAAAAAATGATTAACTAAGAAAAGCAAATATGCCGTCGGTTGCAGTAATTTGGCGGCTGAAAAAGTGGTACATAAAAAAGAAGCGGTAAGCAGAGGTTATAAACAAAAGAGAAAAGGAGGTTTTATCGTAGTAAGCAAAAAACGGTAAGGGGAATTTTGACATTAACGGAAGCATCTTAAAGGAGGACGGAAATGAGTGGAAAAACCACAAAAGAAATTCTGAATGATCTTATTAAATCACAGAACAGAACGCCGCTGTACAGCAAAGAAGCCCTGTCGAAAATTCAGGCGAGCTTCGACACATGGAAAAACACAGTTGTCTCAGAGAAAGATAGAAAAACCTATACAGTGATCCCCAAGACAATCATGGGATCGGATATTCCGAGAGATCTGACCTACACACCGCTGGATAATGCAGACTTTGATTATGAAAACGATCTGGGATACGCCGGTCAGGCACCGTTTACCCGTGGCTTGCATGCCAATATGTACCGTGGAAAAGCATGGACATTGAGACAGTTGTCGGCCGCCGGTTCTCCTCAGGAA
>JBDKVD010000128.1:0-4576 GCA_039679325.1 Smithella sp. | reverse complement strand
ATTGTCGGCGCTGTTATTTCCTTTACCCTGTTCAAGCCGCTGATCGGCAATGATTTCTGGTCCGGTTTCGGCGCCCTTTCCGCCTCCTGGACCGGCGGCAGCGTCAACCTGATTGCCGTCAAGGAGGCCCTGTCGGTACAAGATGCGGTCTTCGCGCCGATGGTGATCGTCGATACGGTTGTGCCGTACATCTGGATGGGCATTATGATAGCCATGGTCGGACTTCAGCCGGCATTCGACCGCTGGAGTCGCGCCGATCGCACCATACTGGAACACCTGGAAAAGAGTGCGGGGGAAAACCCTGCGCCCTCCGGCGGCAACAGGACCCCGTCGGGTATCCTTCTCGCCCTGATTGTTGCATTCGCGGGAAGCGGCACGGCATATCTGGTCGCCCGGCAACTGCCGGAGATAAGGGGCATCGTCGGCAGCTACACCTGGACAATCATGATTGTCTCCCTGATCGGCATCATGCTGTCGTTTTCACCGGCCCGCAACCTGGAGCAATCCGGCGCCACACGAACCGGCTATGATCTCCTCTATTTCGTGTTGACGGCTATCGGCGCCAAGGCATCGGTTGCCTGCATCGGGTCCGCATTAGTGCTCATTGCCGCAGGGATGCTGATCGTTGCGATACATGCCGCTGTCCTGCTGGTTGGAGCCCGCGTGATGAGGGCTCCCATGTTTCTGGTTGCGGCTGCGAGCCAGGCAAACATAGGCGGGGTCGCTTCGGCGCCTGTAGTAGCCGAGGTCTATCAGCCGGGCCTGGCCTCTGTCGGCCTGCTTTTGGCAATACTGGGTAATATCGTCGGTACCTGGTTGGGAATTGCCTGCGCGCAGTTGTGCCGCATAACGAACTTCGCATTTTAATTGTTATCCCCGAAATAAATTGGTAAAGGGGTATTCTGAAAACATTATATTTATTACTGCATTAATCGGGAGATGGGATGCACCTAACTCCCGTTGATGTTTTGGTTATTGAAAATTGCGAAAAACAAACCCATGTGATATTATTAGCTGCAAAATTACAGGAGATATATCATGCACGGCACAAAAGAAATCATTCAAGAGGCCGCCGCGCTTCCCGTGGAAGAACGCATCATTGTGGTGGATTCACTTCTGCGCACCCTGAACATCCCGAACCCGGATATTGATAAGGAATGGGTCGACGTTGCCAAGCGGCGACTTGCCCAACTCCGTTCCGGACGCGGCGAGTCAATTTCCGGTGATCTTGTCTTCGCTAAAATTAGAGAGCGCTTCGCCAGATGACTTTTGTCTTTCACCCAGAAGCCGAGACAGAATTCCTTGCTGCCGTCTCATATTACGAAGAGTGCGAGGTGGGACTGGGTGAAGACTTCTCGCTGGAGGTTTACTCATCCATACAAAACATCCTGTCCTATCCGCTTGCCTGGCCGGTTCTGGAAGGTGACATTCGCCGCTGCCTGACCAACCGATTTCCTTTCGGCGTCCTCTACAGCATTGATTCAGATTGCGCATACATCCTCGCGATTATGCACTTGCATCAGCACCCGGACTACTGGAAAATCAGACGATAAATTCACCGCTGGTTTTAATTTTGAAGATTGAAATGAGACTTTTCATCTAATTTTTTTTACTATCCTCCCTCAAAGGTGTCATCTCCGCTGTGCTGATCATGATGAAGAAGCAGTGCCTGGCGAATCAAGAAAGCAATAGAAATACAACCGAACGAACTTTGCATTTTAGTCGTTATCCCGGAAATAAAATGGGGCGCACAATCAATAGAAAAAATGGAGAGATGAAAAATGAACAAGAAGCAAAACAGGGATATCGAAAAGGAATATTCCCAAGAGGAGTTTGTAGCCAAGCTGCGTCGTCTGGCTGACTCCATTGAAAACAACAAGCGCTTTGCTATTCAGATCGCAGGCAAGCGAATCTACGTCCCGGTACGCGCCAAGTATACAATAGAGCACGAAAAATCGGCGCAAGAAGAAGAAATAGAATTTCAAATCAAGTGGAAATCAGAGTAAAGGGCAACATGCAGGGTATTGAGAGACATGGAATGCCGCTTCATCTGCCGCACCAAGAAAAATTATCAGATCCACTCTTACCCTCAATTGTAGACAACTTGTTGACAACTTCGAAAATTAGTTTAAAATATAGTTGTATACAACAATTGCGAGAAAAAGATATGGATGTAAAAGAACTGATATTTAACTTCCTGAAGAAAAAAGGCAGGGTTACAACGGCCGATGTTGTCGGTAAGACAGGGTTTTCCCGCGCTTATGCGCAGAGGTTTCTTAAGGATCTTGCCGATGAGGGTTCGATTATTCGGATAGGCAAAGCCAACCAGGCGCATTATGTTATAGCCGCAAAAAAAGGCACGCCTCCGGCCAAACCTTCCAGAGTCAGGAAAATAATAACCAACAAAGGCCTGGACGAGGACAAGGTATTAAGTCGGATAAAGGAAGAAAGCTCCATCTTTTCGAACATGGCCGGTAATGTGTCCTCGATTATCGATTATGCATTTACCGAAATGCTCAACAACGCCATTGAACATTCGCTTTCGGACAAAATTGATATCATAGTTCTGAAAACCGCTACCGATATCCGCTTTAGCGTGGCGGATCGCGGTGTTGGCATTTTTAACAATATCAGGGGGAAAAAGCGACTCGCCTCAACTATCGATGCTATCCAGGAACTGCTTAAAGGAAAAGAAACCACCGCACCGGAGGCGCACAGTGGTGAAGGGATATTCTTTACATCAAAAATTGCCGATATTCTGACAATTAAGAGCTTTGAGAAAAAGATGGTTTTCGACAACATCGGGCAGGATATTTACGTAAAGGATATTCAATCCTCAAAAGGAACAAAGGTTGATTTTGTCCTGGGCTTAAAATCAAAAAAGACACTTTCCGATCTGTTCAATCAATACACCGACGAGTCTTTCCAGTTCAGTAAAACCGGCGTGAAGGTGAAGCTCTATCATCAGGATGTTGATTATGTTTCCAGGTCGCAGGCCCGTAGAATTCTGGCGGGCCTGGAGAAATTCAAGACAGTCGAGTTTGACTTCAAGGACGTGAAAACCGTGGGCCAGGCATTTGCCGACGAAGTTTTCCGTGTATGGCAAAATGCTCACCGGAACATCAAGCTTGTGATTAAAAATGCTAACGAAAACATCATGTTGATGATCAGGCGCGCAAAAACATAGTCGACGACTTGTAGACGACTTTCAGAGTGTATATTTGCAGAAGTTGTCTACAATAGACAACTGTTATTTTCATGTAATTCCCTTTCCAAATCAATGATGATACCGCGGCGGCAACCACCCCCTACCCCCGCCAGCGGGGGACAGAGGCGACGAGGCGTGGTTCGACAAGCTCACCATGACTGGCACAATTATAAGCCTGTCCTGAGCTTGCCGAAGGGCCTACAAAGGTAGCGTTTGATTTGGAAATGGAATAAAACTGCTCAATGCGTCTCTTACCAACCGGTTTCATTGCCGGAAAAGTAGAGTTATATTGGGAAATGTAATGTAAGCCATGAAACGAACACGAATAATAACATCCATGATTCCACTGCCTTCATCAGGCCAAAGTCTGGCCGGCTATTGCGCCGAAAGGTTCACTTATCTTTCGCGGGAGCAATGGCAAAAAGAGATTTCTAAAGGAAAACTTTCGCTCGACGGCGTGCCTGTCTCTGATCCGGCGACAACGCTGAAAGGTAACGAAATGCTGGCGTGGGATGGAAGTTCAATTGTTGAACCGGAAGTCGATGAAAGGATAACCATCCTTTATGAAGATGAATGGTTTGTTGCCGTCAATAAGCCGGGGAATTTGCCGGTCCATCCGGCGGGACGGTATTTTAATAACACTCTTGTTGCCCTAATGCAGGAGCGCAGCGGGCGCAAGGTTTATCCGGTGCATCGCATTGACCGCGAGACATCGGGGGTTCTCCTGCTGGCCTTCGATGATAAAAGCGCCGGAAGTCTTTCCGCGGCGCTTACACAGGGATCAAAGGAATATCTCGCCCTCGTGCAAGGGGCTTTCCCCGACAAGGAGTTGATCGTTGATTTACCGCTCGGATGTGACAGCGAATCCGCTGTCCGCAAGAAACGCAGGGCGTGGCCGGAAGGAACACAAAGTGCGGTTACACGGTTTCAGAAAATTCTGACAGCCGGTGATATTTCCCTTATCCGGTGTTTCCCTGAAACGGGAAGACTCCACCAGATACGCGCCCATCTGCTTTCCGCCGGTTTCCCGATTGTCGGCGACAAGCTCTATGGCAGGGACGAAACGGCCTTTCTCGCATTTATTGAACATGGTTTGACTGCCGAACTGTTGGAACGCCTTATCCTGCCGCGCACGGCATTGCACGCCGCCAGTCTGGTCTTTTTACACCCGCAAAGCAAACAAAAGATGATCATCCGGGCTCCCCTTCCCCCGATGTTTTCTGAACTGATCCGTTCCCGAAGAGCCAATGGCTGATTGAACGTTCTCCTTCAGCCTTCAGTCCTCAGTCTTCAGCCTATTTCTTTATGTCCAGCATCGTACCGCGGCAGCCGGGAGCGCCGCAGAAACAGGCATATTCCTTTTTAACT
>JBDKVD010000127.1:0-22027 GCA_039679325.1 Smithella sp. | reverse complement strand
CCGGCCGTTTTCGATTAAGACTATTTCCGACGCTCCAACGAGCGATGATTTGACATGGGCGGGTGAATTGCCTTCCCTGTGCCGGTAAGAGGCATTTTGCGGAACGGCTCTTTCCAGGGCGTTGATTATATCGCGGGGAACATCAGGATCGGCATTTTCGTTGATGGTGACGGCGGCGGTTGTGTGCGTTGTAAAAACGATGCAGTAGCCGTCCTGGACATCTTCTTTTTGCACTGCATCGCGCACGGCGGCGGTAATATCAATCATTTCTACTTGTGAACTTGTCCGAATATTAATCTCTTTCATTGATTTACACTTCCAGTAATTTTATTGTTTCCCGGCATTATCAGCCGATTTGATACCTTGATAAATATCGTTGATAATCTGCGCGGAAAGCTTCTGCACGGCTCCGCTCATGGCCTGACAGTAGCCCCGCGGCGATTGCTCGGTAAGGGCTTCTTCGCGGGAATATTTTTTCTGAAAAATAATCCTCTTTCCGGTTTCGCGCTGCTTCGTGTCTTTCAGCGTTATTTCCAGACTGATGACGGCACTGTTGCTGCTGCTATCTTTTCTTAAGAAAAATTCTTCAATGCCTCCCGCAACAATGTAACGGCCTTCGTCTACGGCGTAACGGGAAAAGACAGCGCGGAAAAGTCTGCCGGCCTGCAGATCACGCAGCAAAATATCGCCCACCATATCAGCGGGATTCACCGCCCAACGGTTATAATTAAAAGAATCAAAAGTGTAATTATCCTGACGAAAGATCATGTGATTATTGTTATACGCAGTGGCAATCGAGAAGCGGTCAAGCCGAATCGTGTCGTCAATTTTATCGGGTATGGCGAAAGTCGGCGCCGGGTAGTCGATCAGGTACATTTCCACCGGAGCCTGCGGCTTTCCGGCGGTACTGACACAGCCGGGAATGATCGCAACACAAAAGAAAATTATCAGAAAGTTAAGCAGTATTTGTCGGAATCGCTTTGTAAATAATGAAAAAGTATCCATTTCCATTCTCCTGGTTACTCCATAGGTTTCCTGGGCGGTGCAGGCTTACTGAAAATCAATTCCGCCGGATTGTTATTCAGGCTTTCCGAAAGTTTTTGCAAATGCTCCGATGTAGCCCGCAGATTTTCCGCCGTATCCTGCAACTCAAGGGTAATGGACTTGGTTCTTTTATCCAGTGTATCCAGAATTTCTCCTGTCTTGTCCGTCTTTTGGGCCAGATTCAGCGCTTCAACTTCCTGGCGGGCGCGGTTGATCAACTGGCGGGCATCAGCAAGTGTTTCCGATGTCTCTTCAAAAATATTGTCGACTTTTCCTTCGGCAATTGTCTTGTTTAATTGGGCGGCGGATTTGTCGAGATTGGCCGACATGGATTCCAGATTCCTCATGATTTGATCAGTCCGGCCGCCGGCGAGGAAAGTTTCTATGGACTTGGTCGTACTTTTCAGCTGATCGGAAATTCCTTTAAAATCAATCTCCCTGATCTGTTGCATTATTTTATTGGTTTCGGCCCAAAACCGGCTGATTTCCGAACGGCGGGAAGGAATAATGGGATATGAAGTTTTAAAATTAACCGTCTGAAAATCAAGCACATCTCCAGTTTTGATGCGGTCCAGTTCAACAAAAACTATTCCGGTAATGCCTGCGGTTCTCAACTGGGCAAATATATGCTTTCGCAAGTCACCGGCCAGGTTGATTTTCATAACTACTTCGATCAAACGGTAATCCGGCGCAACTTTAATGCTGTCCACCTTGCCGATTTCCACGCCGCGGTATTTAACGGCGGAGTCGGTTTGGAGTCCCTGAACCGATTCATCAAAATAGGCAACATACGTCGAGCCCTTCATCAGCAAATCAGACGCGCTGATCCAGATAATCACCACTGCGCCAATCAGCAAACCGCTGATAACAAATAACCCGATTAAGAACTTTGAACTTTTAGCGGACATAAGACCTATCCTGTTTATTATTTTCGGGTACCTGCCTCCAGAAGAAGCTGTGCACCCGTGGATCTGTTGCTTTTTCTTTTAAATCGCCGGGCGTGCCTTCCGCAATAATTCCCTTGGTTGTTTTATCCAACATGATTACCCGGTCGGCAATTGTGCAAATGGACTGTAACTCGTGCGATACAACCACCATCGTCGTTCCCAGTGCTTCGTTGGTTTTGAGAATTAAATTATCGAGCTCTGCCGCCGTAATCGGATCAAGGCCTGCGGATAATTCATCAAAAAAGAGTACCAGCGGATCGAGGGCCATCGCCCGGGCGATGCCTGCGCGCTTTTTCATTCCACCGGAAAGTTCCGCAGGACTATGATTTTCATAACCGGCCAGATTTACCATGCCCAATTTCATTTTAACGATCAAGTCAATCGTGGCGGCATCCAGACTGGTGTATTCCATGAGCGGCAAAGCGATATTTTCTTTAAGAGTCATCGAACTGAACAAAGCACTCGACTGAAACAGCACCCCGATATTTTGCCGAAAATTGTTCAATTCGACCTCATTGGCCGTCATTATATCCGTTTCGCGAAACAGTACTCTCCCGGCGGTTGTCTTCTGCAGGCCGATCATCACTTTCAGGAGAGTGGTTTTACCGCAACCGCTCTCACCGACAATAACGAGTATCTCTCCCTTGCGTACCTGAAAACTGATATTTTCCAATACCGTATTGCTGCCGAAACGGACGGTGACATTTTCAACAACAATTATAGGCTTATTATCCGGCAAATGCACGCTGGTATTACCTCATGTAATAAAACATTATCGCAAAAATTGAATCGGCAACAACGATGAGAAAAATTGCCGTAACGACGGCGGAGGTTGTATATTTACCGACATCCTGAGCGCCTGTCCGCACCTGAAAACCCTTTTGGCAGCCAACACCGGCAATAATTACGGCAAAAAAAGCCGCTTTAATAACACTGGTTACGATGTCAAAAACCTTTATTGTTTTTAAGGACTGGATAATATAGGTGTTGGCGGTAAGATCAAGACCCGTTACACCAACTATCAGACCGCCAATGATTCCAAATAAATCCGAATAGAGCGTTAACACGGGCACGACTATAACTGCGGCCAGCACTTTAGGGACAGCCAGAAAACGGACGGGATCAAAACCCATGGTGCTTAAGGCATCGACTTCTTCGTTCACCACCATAGTGCCGATTTCCGCGGCAAAGGCTGAACCGGAACGACCGGCCACCAGGATAGCCGTCATGATCGGCCCCAATTCTTTAATCATCGCAAAACTAACCAGCGACGGCACATAAATATTGGCGCCGATTAAACGAAGCTGCAAATACGACATAAAAGCCAGGATAAGGCCGATCAGCAGGCTGATTAAACCCACAATCGGCAGGCCGTCAACTCCCGACCGCTTCATATAAAAAAGGACGTCCTTAATCCGCAACGATTTGGGATGAAGAAAAGTGTAAGCGAGGGCAAATAAAAGCTCGCCGAAAAATGTTATAAAATTAATGGCGTCCTGAAAAATATTGAGGGAAGCTTCACCGATTTGTGTCACCAGGTTTTCGCGTTTTGCTATGTCTTTTAACGGCGCCCGGGTAAGGGCTTTTTCATAAATAACGCTGAATATACCTTTCGTTTCATCGTTCAGATTCAGAAAAGAGCAGACGATATTTTCGGCGGCAGCGGCTTTTTGGACTTGAATCATCGCCAGAGCTGCGGCGCTGTCGAAATAGACAATGCCGGAAAAGTCTATGTCCATGTACTCGATCTTTTGTTGCCGGAACAAACTTTTAATTTCGCCGGTAAAAGAGGGAAGATTTTTGAGGCCGAATTCACCGGTCAGGTAAATGATCAGTTTCGAGTCTTGTTTCCGGGAGGATATTTGATAACGTTTTTGCCAGTCCTGTTTGACATCCATAATAGTGAGTAAATAATATTGGTAAAAAGGTTAATAATTCTTAATGGCCATAATGTTATTCCTTTTGTATTGTTAACACGATACCTCCGATAGAACAAGATCAAACAGACAGACCATGCGAAAAACAAGAAATGTTGTTACTTTACAAAGATGGGGTTGGAAAAAATCCAGGGCAGGCATTTTCCGTACCTTTTCAAATAGGCCTCCACCCGATAAATGCCCCTCTGTGTGACAGACTGAGCAATCTTGTTATTCATTTCTTCTGCAACGAGGACGCCATCCCTGATTACCCGCACCAGCGCCGGCACAGGAAGAGAAATATTAAGCTGAGCCCGTGCTTCCAGGACCAGCGAATCTCCCATCGAATATTCTTTGTTCTTTTGAGTAATACTAAAACTGAACCCTTTGGCAGCCTGAAAATATTCCATAGCCACATAACAGCGGCCATGCCGCAAGGAATCGTAAAGCAACGAAATGTCCCTGGTGTGGTCTCCGCTTAACGGTTCCTGCGTACAAACATGAGTGCAAACAAATTTAAAGGCGCGCTCGAAAGGAAAAACTGATATTTTTACGGCACCAATTTTCACGATACTGCCGTGATTATCCAGTTCTCCAATGCCGACAATTTTTTTTGTCTGATTCAGCAAATCCCATCTTGCCAATGTTTTTCTGCAGGGGCCGCGTAAAAAGATAGCGGGAAAGAGATAGCTCAACAAAGAAGGAAGGCATTGCTTTAAGCTGCCCTGCCAGTCCGTCATAAAATCCCAGATACCGATGCCCGTATAACCGTCAACCGTCCAGTCCGTCCAGGGATAATGTTTCACGTGAAACGTTTCCGCTCCTTCATGATCCGGATGAGCAATAAAACCGAAACCACCGGCTGCATTTACGGCATCAATGTATTTTTGAGGCTGCCTGCCCTCCGTATCTTCCGGTTGTTCAACCGGTTTGTCGAGATTAAACGCCAGGTAGTGATTAAATCTTGGCGCTATTTCTTCACCGACAATCAAAAGGACTTTTCCCTGCCACCCTTCCCATCCCTCATCCCGCGCTTGCAGGTGATCGTGATCAGTGAGCATTAAAAAATCAATGCCGTTTTTCTCGGCGGCATCAATTATCTTGTCCAATCCCACATGACCATCAAAAGAATAATCGGAATGGAAGTGAATTACGCCGGTATAGTCATAATATTTCATGAGTAATATTTAATTTTTTCCCTCATTTTGTCCAGAGCAATTCCTTCTAAATTCAACTAAAGACAACTCAATATAAAAAAGCAGGCTTTGAAAGCCTGCTTTTTCTCGATGAGCCTGTATTGGAAACAAACTAATTATTCTATATGCAAGCTGACTATAACTCTTGACTTGCCGCGCTGTATTAAAAGCGTTACATTTCGATTTTCCGCCGCCTTGCTTATTTCTTTCGTGTACTGCTTGATCGAAGAAACTTTTACCCTGTTTACCTGGACAACAATATCCTGCGGCCGGAGTCCGGCGTCTTCCGCCGGGCTGCCATTTTCGACATCAATTATAATCACTCCCGCCTCGCGGGAAACACCAAGCTTTCTTGAGATTTCCGGCGTTATGTCCTGGGCGATTATACCAAAATACGCCTGCAATGATTTTTCTTTAGCCAGAGCAGTTTCCGGTTTATCCTTGCGTTCAGCAACAGTAAGATTAAACACCTTTTCTTTCCCGCTACGGATAACTTTAATTGATATTTTTTCCCCGACATGCAATGAGGCGATTTTCAAAAGCAGATCATGCGAATCCCTGATGGCCTTCCCGTTAACTTCGGTAATAATATCATAAACTTTAATCCCCGCCCGGTCGGCCGGATCACCGGCAATGACATCAGATACTATGGCGCCGCTTTTGTTTTTGTAATTCATGTTTCTGGCCATATCCTCGCTGATATCCTGGATGGATACACCCAGCCAGCCGCGTGTGACCTTGCCCTTTGTTTTCAAATCACCCAATATTATATTAGCCATATTTATCGGTATGGCAAAGCCGATTCCCTGCCCCTGGGCGACAATAGCGGTATTAATGCCTATAACCTTACCATCCATGTTAAACAACGGACCACCGCTGTTACCGGGATTAATGGAGGCATCTGTCTGAATAAAGTTGTCATACGGTCCGGCGCCGATCACTCTCCCTTTCGCGCTGACAATTCCGGCGGTCACCGTTTGCTCGAGTCCGAATGGATTGCCAATGGCGATCACCCATTCTCCAACTTT
This sequence comes from Smithella sp., assembly GCA_039679325.1. Lineage (GTDB taxonomy): Bacteria > Desulfobacterota > Syntrophia > Syntrophales > Smithellaceae > MVRV01. Next base: position 15,896 of record JBDKVD010000127.1, on the reverse strand, counting down.
AACTCTGTCGGAATCGCCGATTTCCACGACGGGCAAACTGTTTTGAGGTTTAATTTTAATCAAAGCAATATCCGTTTTGGCGTCTGTTCCAATGATTTTGGCCTGATATTCTTTGCCGTCGGAAACCCGAACCAAAATTTTGTCAGCCTTTTCCACGACATGATTATTGGTAAATATATACCCGTCATTGCTGATGATAAAGCCCGAACCAAGGCTGCGCTGTTTAAATTCACGCTGCGGCATGTCGCCAAAAAAGCGGTCAAAGAAATCGTCTCCGAAGGGAGACCGGCCGAAGGGAGAACCTAAACCGCCTTTATATGTCTTCGTGGTGCTGATGTTGACTACCGCCGGTTTCACTTTCTCCGCCAGATCAGAAAAAGAAATTGGAATTTTGGTATTGTCTGAAGGTACCGCCGCGGCCATTTGAATTTCCGGCGCCCCGAATTCGGTAAATGAAGACCTGAGCACTTCCACTAACGACACAATAAAAAATGCCACCAGAAACGCCATTAAAAACATAAAAAACGTTTTACGATTTTGACTTTTCATATCCTTCCTCCGCCGACACAGTGCTTTATACGGCTAAGTTATTGATTTACAAAACTCTTATGAGAACAAATTTGACTCAATATAACGATTGTCAATTATTTGTCAATTATTAATTATCCTGCGAATTTGCAGTCTTAACCATCCTGTGCTAATATAAATGCTAAAAAATTAAAGAAAACAATCATATGACTATACTGGAAGATATAGGGCGACTGGAAATAACTACTTCAAAGTCTTTTATTGATACAATTTCTTTTGCCTTTAAAGTTATATGGCGGATGTTCCATCCCCATACTTACAACAGTGCAATGCGTATGGTGCTTGTTAACCAGATTTATTTTACATCCGTGCAAATTTTACCTGCATTTCTTTTCATATCAATAGTCTTGGGATCATTGCTAATCGGCATTGTTTTTCAACTTTTAAAGCAGTTAAATTTGACCGACTATTTAGGCAATGTTCTAATGGGACTAATTGTTACCGAGTTGTCGCCCTTAATTACAGTTTTTTTTATTACATTGCGGTCATCTTCAGCCATCAATGCGGAAATGGCGGTAATGAAAGTCGATGGAGAAATAAAAACATTAGAGACATTCCGCATTGATGTCATCGATTACCTGTTAATTCCGAGGATAATAAACGGTGTTATTTCTCTTGTGTTGCTCAGTGGTCTTTTCTCCATCGTATTAATGTCCAGCGGCATTATTTTTTCATGGGTAATCTTCGGCATAAGCATTGATGTTTATTCAAGTATTTTGTTAAATTCAGCCGATTTTTCCTATATTATAATCTCATTAATTAAGTGTGTAATCCTCGGCTTTTTTATTACTTTAATTCCAATTCGCTCCGGCCTTAGTGCTTCCAAGGAATTTACAAGTATTCCTATTTCCGTCTCCAACGGCATGGTTAACGTATTTATAGCAATTATTATTATTGAGGTGCTGTCATTAGTAACAAAATTATTTTAAATTATTTTGAGAGCGAAGAAGCACTGAGCACCGCCTTTTGGAAGCTTATCGAAGCCAACAGGTATCGCGCGGCCCCGGTTTCCGTTGACGTGCCTCTTATTTCCAACCAGGAAGTATGGACAAATATAGCCTTGATAAAGCAGTATCATGAAAATGTACCCCGGATTTCAGCGGAGAATATGGTTCTGGACGCTCTGAAGAGACTGGACCTAGTTAATATTGCTTACCTGAGAAACCCCTCTCTCACCAACGCAGAAAGATTTTGTGTCCTGCTGCTGAGAGCATGCATGGTACGCGATGCCATCGTTATAATAGATCGTCCTTTTAAAATTATCCCTCATCTTCAAAACAGCGATTTTATTTTCCAAACCCTGAAAAAAATTGATGACTTTTATGTAACCTGCTATATATTTGACTATAAATGGATGGCCGAAAAATACGGGGAAATATGAGCCGAGAATTAAAAGTTGGATTATTTATTGCCGGTACAACTGTAATTATAATAGCTTCCTTGCTTTTTCTGGCTTATGAAAAAGACATATTTTCCAGGACTTATACTTTTACTCTTTCTTCCAGGTCCGGCGACGGACTAACCGAGGGTATGCCGGTCGTTTTTTCCGGTTTCAACATAGGCAAAGTAAGCACCCTGGAGCTCGACGACAGAGGCATCGTCCTCATTAAAATAAAGGTACCGGAAAGACACGTAAAATGGATCAAGTCGGATAGTGCTTTTATTCTTTACCGTCCTTTAATCGGGGCGGCCCGGATAGATGTAATCACGCGTAATTTAAAAAGCCCCAAATTGTCGGAAGATCAAACTGTTGCCATGGGAACTGTCAACGACATCAACGACGCCATTGCGAGGGTACAGCCCTTACTGGTCAGAATCACGAAAATTGTGGACCATTTGGAACATCTAAGTTTTAACCTGGCTAATCCGCAAGGTGATCTAAACCGCATTCTGGGCAATGCTCAAAAAATCACCACAACGTTCTCCACTAGAAAGTCATTGTTGGAAATGGCTGTTGCCGATAAAGAAAGCGTCCAGTCAGTACATGAAGCATTGAAAAAAATTAAGGACATAGCAATTAAAATCGACAAGATGGCGGACGAAACGGATCAACAGATTTTCGACAAAGAAGGAACCCTGCCGCGCCTTAATATAATCCTTAAGGATATCGCCGGTAAGCTGAAAAAGCTGGATGAAACGGTAGACAACATTAATAAGATCAGTAAAGATACTTCCGACGGCGTGAAAGATTTCCGAATGCTGCGCTCCGATATTGATGATGCCGTCAACGCGATTGATGATGTGGCCAGAAAAATTGATGCTCTGATTTCCTCAAAAAAAGAGCCGGAGTTTAAGCTGCCATGAGAAATATTTTTGTTTTTTGTCTGCTGATACTCATTTGTGCATGCAGCTTTCAGCCCATCCCCGAATGGAAAGAGACTTCTTCCCGCCAACTGGAAAATTATAAGGTCAATTTTCTGGCCGACACCGAAGATGCTTCTGAACCGCACTTTGCCAAAGCCAGAACAGCCGTCTCCAGCAATAACGACTTAAATCTCCTGGCGACTGTTTATTTAACCAAATACGCCTTACACACGGCAGTCCTGGAAAATTTTGACGACTCTGAGTTTATTAAAATAGACAAATTACAGCCAAACACAGCCCATCGGGCTTACTATGATTTTTTAAAAGGGCATTTCCAGCAAATAAAACCGGGCGATTTACCGGACCAATACAGAAAGCTGCCTGCCTTAATGGTCAACAGGGATTTACCCGCCGCCGTTCGCGAAATCGCTTCCATAGACGACCCCCTGTCCCTCTTGATTGCCTGTGGCGTCTGGGTAAAATATTTGCCCGTTAATGAAAGTATTTTACAATTGGCTATTGATAATGCCGCCCGGCAGGGATGGCGCAGACCTTTGTGGGCCTATCTCACCCGTTTGCAAAAATATTATCTCGACCGCCACGAAATATCCAAAGCCAAAATCATCAAAGAACGTCTGGAGTTGTTGAAAAAATAAGATTGCATTTACCGGTCTTTTCCCATAAAAATCATCTACTAATTAATATGCGGGGGAATTATATGATTGTTACGGACAATGCCGGTATTTGCCAGGTTTGCAAAAAAAAACAAAGTGTGGTTCTTTGTGATGGCTGTGAAATGGCTCTTTGCGAGGATTGCCGGATATTTGATATATGGAGCTCCGGTTGCGGACACGGCGTTGCTCGTGCTTTCTGCCCTGTATGCTTTGACGACATTGACATTAATCCGTTTTCCGGAAAAATCGATTGACCAAAGCTGATTATATTTTGCTTTTTCAGCATTGTTTTGTAAGCCATGACAAAAGAAAAAATACCTTCATCACCTGCAATTCTGGTTCTCAAAGCGCATTCAGCCGTTTTTACGCTGCACACTTACAAATATGAAGAAAAAGGCGGCACAAAAGTCTCGGCAAAGAAATTGGGGATCGATGAACATTGTGTCATTAAAACGCTGATCATGGAAGATGAAAACGCCAATCCACTGATCATCCTGATGCATGGTGACAAGGAAGTTTCGACAAAAGCACTGGCCCGTGTTATTGGTACGAAGTCCATAGTACCCTGTCGCCCGGAGGATGCCCGGAAGCATTCCGGCTATAAGGTAGGAGGAACATCCCCTTTCGGTACAAGAAAGGCATTGCCCATATACATGGAAAAGACTATTGCCGATTTACCGGAAATTTATATCAATGCCGGCAGCAGGGGATTGCTGGCGCAAATGGCTCCATCGGAAATAGTAAGAATTCTTAATCCGGTTATGGTTACCGTTTCCATATGAAACGGTTTGTTTCAGGTAGGAGATAATATATGCCTAATAATGTGATCATCCGCTGCCTGAATTGCGGCACTAAAAATCGCATACCACATCAAAAATTTCAGAAACGTCCGATCTGCGGTAATTGTCACGCACCGCTGGATGATTTAATTATCGCCTGCCTTGAATGCGGCACCAAGAACAGGATATCCGAAGATAAACTGCATCAGAGACCCCTGTGCGGTAAATGTCATGCACCGCTGGTTATTGTCCAGCAACAAACGAAGCCTATCGAAGTAACCGATGCTACTTTTGCCCGGTATGTGCTGGCTTATGATACTTCCGTTTTAGTTGATTGCTGGGCTCCCTGGTGCGCTCCATGCCGCCAGCTTGCCCCTATAATGGAAGAACTGGCCTCCGATTATGCCAACGGGGTAACGGTGGCGAAGCTTAATGTCGATGAAAATCCTGTTATTGCATCACAGTATGGAATCCGCAGCATCCCGACCCTGCTGTTTTTTAAAAACGGAAAATTAGTGCAGAGACTGGTCGGCGTTCTGCCCAAAGAAGAAATTGAAAAGAATTTACTGTCAATTATCAAAACAAACTGAAACGGATATACCGGCATGGAACAAGAAAAACAAAAGTTAATGTACCGCTGCAAAATTTTTGATGTGTGGGAAGAAGAAGTTTCTTTACCCCACGGTAAATCGACCAGGCAAAGCATGATCGACCATAAACCGACAGTTGCCGTCGTCGCCGTCAATGATAAAAAAGAAATATTGTTGATCAAACAATACCGCAATGCCGTCAAACAACATCTGTTGGAAATTCCGGCAGGCACTTTTGATCACGACTCGGAAACACCGCTTCTTTGCGCAAAGCGCGAACTCGCCGAAGAAACGGGCTTTGATGCAGCAAATTTTATTTCTTTGTTTGAAGGTTATCTATTACCGGGTTACTGTAATGAATACATGTACTTTTTCCTTGCCGAAGGCCTTTTTCCCGCCCCCCTTCCTCCTGATGAAGATGAATTTATTGAAGTTTTACCGACAAGTCTTCCGGATGCACAAGAGATGGCAAAAAACGGCACAATAATCGATGCCAAAACTGCTTTGGGGATTATTCTGGCAGTCCCCTATTTGAACGGAAAACACTCAGATAAAGAGTAAAACGAATTTTTCAAAAATATCTTTTTGAAAGTGACCCAACATTTCATCCCGCATAATCTTCAGAGCTTCAAAAGGCTCACGGCTCGGTTTATAAGGTCTTTTGGAAACAAGCGCATCATATACATCAGCCACCGAACATATTCGGCCGTATATGTGGATATCGTTGCCGCGAATTTTCCGAGGGTATCCGTTGCCGTCATTGCGTTCATGATGCTGTAAAACAATTAGACGGCATTCATCGTCAATCTGTTTTGTTTCCGTTAAAAGCTTGAAACCCATGCCGGGATGCCGGCGAATCTGATTCATTTCTTCGTCCGTGAGTTTACCCGGTTTTTTGATAATAGCCTCATCGACGTATACTTTACCGATGTCATGCAAAAAGAAACCGGCCCCCAGGGCATGCATGTCATGTCCGTCACTCCTGCCAAAAACTACTTTCGCCAGAGATACTCCGTACACCCCCACATTAACTGAATGAATGTAAGTATCATAGTCGTAAGAAGTGAGTTTCCGCAAATGGTTGCTGGTAGCATCGTCCTCAAGAATCAAATCAACGACATTAACAATATCTTTCTTAAATTGTGCAATATTTTCTCCGGAAGGCTTTTCCCACAGCTTGCTGATCATTTTTTCCGAATATAAATGAACAGCCTGTGCTTTCGGCTCCGGCTGCATACTTTTATCCTGAATAACTTCCTTTAATTTTTCCGCTATAATTTTTGCGGAAAGATCCTCTTTCGGCTGTTCCTGTTCTTTCAAGGCAGCGCCTCCCAAAGCGGGAATGCCTTTTTCCTCATTGATATTAACTTCCAAAATGCCATGTTCGACAATTTTATCGATCTGCTTCTGAGAATTAATCGTAAAGCTGTTTTTTAAAAAGGGATGGGCATGCCAGGCACTGGGCAACTCCACATACATGCCTACCTTCAGTTCGGACACTTTAATTCTTTTAACCATTTACTAATTTTCCTTATTTTCTTTATTGAAATAGTAAAACAAATTTTTTGAATAATTCCTTATGAAAATGTTCCAGCATTTCTTCTTTCATTACATTGAGCGCCTCATACGGCCGGAGCGGCTGCTTGTACGGCCGCCTCGAACTCAAAGCATCATAAACATCGGCCAATGAGCAAATCCGTCCGTAAAGATGAATATCTTCCCCTTTTAATCCCACCGGATACCCACTACCGTTGTTTCTTTCATGATGCTGCATAACTATTGTTTTGCACTCGTCCGACAACTGGTGTGTCTCGGTTAAAATCTCGTAACCATATTGAGGATGCCGTCGTATTTCCAGCATTTCTTCATCGGTCAGAACAGCCGGTTTTTTAATAATATTGATGTCGACTTTGACCTTCCCGATATCATGCAAAAAGAAGCCTGCACCCACCTCATGCATATCATGGGCATCGGATTTTTTAAAAAGTGTTTTGGATAAGGAAACCGCCAGCAGGCCAACATTAACCGAGTGGATATAAGTATCGTAATCGTGGGATGACAGCATTAACAATTCCTTATTGGTCTTATCATCCGCCAGAATTACATCCACAACTGCAAAAATCCCCTTTTTTGCCGCCTTTATACTTTCTGAAGAAGGCTTTTCCATCATCCGCTGAATCATGACAATAGAATGATCGTGTATGGCTTTGGCCTTTTTGTCCGGCGGCATTTTTTTATTGTAAATTGCTTCCTGCAAATAAGGAGGGATTATCGGCTGCGGCGGTGCCTCTTCAGCTTCCGTAACAATTTTTACACCCGTTTCTTCCACCGGCAATTTACTTCTGGCCGTATCAATGGCAACTTCCCTGATGCCGACTTCGACCATTTTGGCAATTTGCCCCGGAGAACTAACCATAAATTCGTTTTTTAAGAAAGGATGGGCAAACCACGATTTCGGCAACACAACATACATTCCAACTTTAACATCCTGTGTTTTGAATGGTTTAATCATAACGCCTTCTCTCACAGTCTTCGATCCCGGTGTTATAACTGAGAAACAATGCTTTTATTTGAGCAATTTTTCTCTTTTATCCAGCTGTATTTCCAACTTTTTCAACAGAGCAATATCCTTTTTCAATTGCTCATTTTCCTGCTGCAGCCTGCCTATTTCCGCTCGATTTCGTTCTTCTGCAGATTTATAATCTTTGATCAGTTTTGCTTTTTCCACCTTTTCGTTGTCTAACGCCGTTGACTGAGTTTTAACGTTTTCCTTTAAAGCAAGCAGATGATCAATGGTCAGCACAAAGGCTTGCGCACTTCCGGCCCACTTACTTTTGGGGTACTTCTGAATAAGAGTTGCAAGTCTTGCTTTTGCTTCATTATAATCCGGTTCGCCCTCCTGTTTATTCAACAACAGCAACGCTTCCCTGATAATATCCGTATCGGAAGGGGGTAATTCAAAAATGCCGCGCTTCTGGAGAGCATCCTGCCGGTCATTGAACTTATCAATATCAGGACTATGGGCGCACCCCGCAATAAAAAACGCTATAAGGAAAACAACAAACGTCCATTTGCTTTTTTTCAACAATGCTCCATCTCCAATCTGGCTTGCTTTACTACCGGATGTAAATTATTGTGTTTTTCCCAGTCTTCCTGCGTAACATAGTTGTTGCCGGGAAGAGTTTTGGCGTACTCTTTCAGCTTGGCCGCAGTCATTGCCATGTCCAGCGGATTCTTAAATCGTGTTCCATCATCGCTTACTATGGCTGCGGAAATTGTGATTAAAGGGAATTTTTGCACTACACCCTGACGATCCTTACCTTTGATATAGCCTCGTTGAACGTCCTGTACATCATAAAACCTTACTATTCGTCTTTCAAAATCGTCTACCAGTTCTTGACACAGTCTTTTCGTCTGCTCAGGACTTGCTATTACGACAAAATCGTCTCCCCCGATATGGCCGATAAATATTTCTTCCCCGGATTTATTTTCGACATATTCTTTAAGAATATCACCTACCTCTTTAATTATTTCACTCCCCCAGGCATATCCGTATTTATCGGCAAAAGGTTTAAAATTATCAAGATCAATTTGGCACAGAGAAAATACCCTGCCCTTTGCCAGCATATCCCTGATCATGTTTTCAATGGCAATATTTCCGGGCAAACCGGTAAGAGGACTCGCATCCAGATTCATTTCTTCGAGTACCCTGAGCCGCTGAGTCATATAAATAAAATCTTTAGCCAATGCCCCGATTTCATCATTACGCCGCACGGAAATTTCATGGTCGAGCTTCCCCTCGGCTATTAAACCGGTCGCCTGCTGCAGCTGTCTCAATGGCTTGGAAATATTCTGCGTAATCAAAAGCGCCAGGGCAATTCCCAAAATCAGGCTTAACGAACCCAGGACCAAAGTCATGGTGGTTGCCTCAGAACTTTGACGGGCAATCAGATTCATCTTGTCATTAATTGCTTCATCAGTTCTTATTTGAATACTTTTAAGCAGCGGCAGCATTTGTTCAACCGCCCTTTTGCTGGAAGAATCGGAAAGCGCCATCGCCTCCTCCGGACGCCCCTCTTTCAAGAGAGCAACTTCCTGAGAGAATGAAGAGGAATAACGATCATGCAGGATGGTAAGGCGATGCAGTTTATTATCTCTATATTTTCCGCTGTTCAGCTTTCTTATCGTTTCCAGGCCGGTTTTGAAATCGCCGGCGCGCTGCCAGTAGATTTGCTCCAAAGACGAATCTTTAAAAATAAAGTATTTCTTTTCAGCGCTTTCCTGCGCCAAGAGCGCATCCAGCATTTTTTTTGCCGTTTCCCCTACAATAAAGTGACGATTAGTAATGTCATAAGCCGCCAGATTAAGCCGTTGCAGATGAAATACGGCGTGAGCGCCCACCAGCAATGTCAGCAGCGCCATAAACATATAACCGAACAGAAGTTTTCGGCTTATGGTCCATCTCATTATTATTGTTTATCCTTATTGCTTTTAATACCACGTTGCATTCTTTGCCTAACTTTGTTGGCGCAGCCTGCCCCGGCGCAGGCCGGGGTCGTCGGCTTCCTCAACGTATTAATAATACGCCTGCGGAGCCTCCTCCTTGCCGAAGCTGATGCTTTGAATGCAATGTGGTATAATATACCCGGATCCTGAAGACATCTATAGTTGGCCGCTATCTGATCTCTTTCTTAGAAAAAAATCTGTTTGCATGTTGCATGCCACAAAATGCATCCTGTTAAAGAATTAACATAACCAGCCCTTGAGAGTAAAGTATAAACTTTTCAATATTGGCAAATTATTAAAAATATTAATTCCCTCCGGGAAAGCTTCTTGCCACTGACATAAAGTTTTGCTAAACTTGAAAAACTACTGAAGGGAGGCGATTACATGTTTTACAATGAAGAATTTGAAACACTGCCCCGTGAAGCACTTCAAGCAATGCAAATTAAGAGACTGCAACAGATACTGCAACGCGTTTATCACACTGTAGGACATTACAAAAAATCCCTCGATGCCGCCGGTGTCAAGCCGGGCGATATCAAATCCCTGACCGATCTGCACAAGCTTCCCTTTATGACCAGACAGGACCTGCAAAACAATTATCCGTTCGGTCTGTTTGCCGTACCGATGAGCAGCGTAGTACGGCTGCACGCGTCGGCCGGAACCAGCGGACGTTCCACCGTCTTCGGTTATACCAAACGCGACGTGGAAACATGGTCCGAATTAATGGCGCGCTCTCTTGTCGCTGCCGGGCTCACTAAAAATGATGTCATCCATAATGCTTTCGGCTATGGATTATTCACCACAGGCCTGGGGCTGCATTTCGGAGCGGAAAAAATCGGTGCCAGCGTCATTCCGATGTCCGGCGGCAATTCTAAAAGACAAATCATGATCCTGCAGGATTTCGGACCGACCGCCATCTGCTGCACGCCTTCCTATGCCCTGCACCTGGCCGAACAGGGCGGCGCTCTCGGCGTGGATATGAAGGCATTGAAACTGCGCGTCGGCATTTTCGGAGCGGAACCCTGCAGCCAGCAGATGTGCGATGAAATTGAAAAAATCTATGGAATAACCGCCCTGAATTTTTACGGCCTTTCGGAAGTTATGGGCCCCGGCATCGGCATGGAGTGTCTCGAGGGCCGTAATGGAATGCATATTTTTGAAGACCATTTTCTGGTGGAAACAATTGACCCGCAAACCGGCGAAGTGCTGCCCGAAGGAGCCGAAGGCGAACTGGTTTTTACCACGCTGACAAAAGAAGCATTCCCGCTGGTCCGTTACCGCTCCGGCGATATCTCCCGCCTGATTACCGAGCCCTGCCGCTGCGGCCGCAGTCATATCAAGATAGAAAGAATTGTGAAAAGAAGCGACGATATGCTGATCATTCGCGGCGTCAATGTTTTTCCGGCGCAAGTGGAAGCCATATTAACCGATATTGAAGGACTGGAACCTCACTATCAGATCATTGTTGATAAAATCGGCCCCCTGGATTCTCTGGAATTGCAGGTAGAAGTCAGTGAAAAAACCTTCAGTGAATCGGGCAGTGTCAAGGAACTGCAGAATATCGAACGAAGAATTATCAAAGACATTAAAGACTATTTAGGTGTCTCCGCCCGGGTAAAACTTGTTGAACCCAATACATTGCAGCATGCACCGGGCCAGGCTGCTAAAGTAATCGACAAACGCCATATCTGATAAGAGATAAAAGGAGGAACAACTGCATGAAAGTAGAACAAATATCAATATTTCTGGAAAACAGACCGGGTTCGCTGGAACACGCCACACGCGTTCTGGAAGAAGCCAACATTAATATCAGAACGCTCACGGTTGCTGAAACCACCGATTTCGGCATTTTACGGTTAATCGTCAATGATGTGGAAAAAGCCAACGCAGTGCTCAAAGAAAATGGTTTCCGCGTCAACAAGACGGTTGTGGTCGCCGTCGAAGTACCCGACCGGCCGGGCGGTCTGCACAGCATTATGAAAGTTTTAGGCACAGAAGGCATCAATGTTGAGTACCTCTACGCTTTTGTAGAGAAAAGCGGCGAAAACGCCGTCATTATCTTCCGCTTTGACAATCCGGAAAAAGCCATCGAAGTACTGCTCGCCAATAAATTTACGGTGGTGCCGGGAGCAAAACTCTACGAATTCTGATGGCGTCGGAAAACACTGAGCTGAAAAATACTTGCTTTTTTAAAGCAAATAAATTAATGGTCACAAGTATTTTGAATTTTTTAGGGTAAACTATGAAGCGTCAGAACAGAATCTCTACAAACTGGTGGTGGTGGCAAAAAATCACAGGGAGGGGTCTGTTCACCGTATAGGATACGCGAAATATTAAAATAGAAAGGCCGTGAACAGATAATGTTCACGGCCTTTTTTTATGATTTTAAAATCTTAAATAATGGGAGGGATATTTTATGAAAAAGCATTTCCGCAACACAATAGTCACACTTGTGGCCGTCTTCTTTGCCGTCGCCCTGTTTCCGGCAGCTCTAAAAGCGGCGCCGATGAAACTGACGTATGCCAATTTTCCTCCGGCATCCACGTTCCCCTGTGTCCAGATGGAGCGATGGGCAAAGGAAGTAGAAAAAAGGACCAATGGTGAAGTTAAAATTCAGACCTTCCCCGGCGGAACTCTGCTGCCGGCCAAGAACATTTTTGACGGCGTCATCTCCGGCACGGCGGATATCGGCAATTTTGCCATGAGTTATCAACCCGGTCGTTTCCCTCTTTCCGAAGCCGTTGATTTGCCCCTCGGTTTCAAAAGCGCCAAAGTGGCAAGCCTCGTCCTTAACGATATTATCGAAAAATACAAACCGGAGGAGTTTAAAAAAGTTAAAATTCTCACCGTCTTCACCTGCCCCCCGGCGGATTTTATGACCAGCCGTCCAGTAAGATCATTGAAAGACCTGAAAGGCATGGAGCTACGGGTATCGGGAACGGGCGCACAAATGATTAAGACACTGGGAGCCATCCCGGTAGCAATGCCCCAGTCGGAAACACCGGAGGCCATTCAAAAAGGTGTTGTCAAAGGTATCGTTTCCTCCATGGAAGTCTTGAAGGATCTAAACTACTCCGCTTATTGCCCCTATGCAACGGACGCCAATCTCTTTGTCGTTTCCTTCGCCGTTGTCATGAATATGAATAAATGGAACGCCCTGTCGCCGAAAGCAAAAAAAGTCATGGAAGACCTGCGGGCGGAACAGGCTCTCTGGACAGGCAACTATGTCGATAACCATGTCCAGGAAGGGTTAGCCTGGTCGAAACAGAAATATAACCATCAGGTCATTAATCTGCCTGCCAAAGACAAAGCGGAAATTGCCAGACTGCTGAATCCCATGATCCAGGATTATGTAAAGCGCGTAACAGCCAAGGGTCTTCCCGGCAACCAGATTATTCAAGACATATACAGCCTGAAGGCAAAATACGAAAAGAAATATAAATAGGCTTATGAAATTTTTAGACCAAATCGATCTCTACCTTAGTAAAGGATTGATGATCGTGGGCGGCATTGCTATCCTGTCGCTCATGATTCTCGCCACGGGCAATGTTGCCCTGCGTATTTTTCATGTTCCCTTCAGTGGATGCTATGAGATCATTTCGTTCCTGGGGGCAATAGTGACGGCGGCTGCCCTCGGTTATACACAGCGCAACAGGGACCATATAATCGTAGATATCCTGTCGGAGAAATTCCCGCCGGGGATTAGGAAAATAGTTGATGCCGCTTCCTACTTAATTGTTACTATCTTCTTTGCCGTTGTTTCCAGGCAGACGTTCCTATGGGGCCTGCAAATTCGGGAATCGGGTGAACTTTCGGAGACTTTAAAGATCATCTATCATCCTTTTATTTTCGGAGTTGCTGTGGGATTTGCCTTCCTGGCCCTGTCCGGCGCAGTCGATTTTCTCAAAGTCCTCTTAAACAGCGAGGATGGAGAAGGGAAGGTTTATTATGAATGAGGCTATGGTCGGCGTTTACGGAATAGGCATAATGTTCGCCATCCTGTTTTTCCTGCGGATTCCGGCGGGATTCACCATGGCTATCGTCGGATTTTGCGGCATCGCCTATGTTACGTCCATACCGTCGGCATGCGGAATGATCGGTTCGGAACTCTGGAACATTTTTTCCAGTTACGGACTGACGGTGATTCCCATGTTCATCCTTGTGGGTGAGTTCATCCATTATGCAGGCTACAACGACAGCCTCTATCACGCCACCCACCGCTGGTTCGGCCATTACCGGGGAGGACTGGCCATGACGACTATCATGGCCTCGGCGGCTTTTTCCGCCATCAGCGGCTCCAACACCGCTACGGCCGCTACAATGAGTACCGTCGCCATTCCCTCCATGAAAAAATACGGCTACCATCCCATGCTGAATGCCGGCAGCGTTGCGGCGGGGGCAACCCTGGGCGTTCTCATTCCGCCCAGCATCGTCCTGGTTGTTTACGGTCTTTACACCGGCCAGTCCATCGGCAAGCTCTTCTTCGGCAATGTAATTCCCAGCGTCATCCTCACGGTTCTTATCGCCGCCACGGTTTTCTTCATCTGCCACCGGCACCCCGACTGGGGCCCCAAGGGAGAGAAAAGCTCATGGAAGCAGCGTTTTCAGGCTCTTCCGGAAGCGCTCGACATCCTGATCCTCTTCGCCGTTATCATGTTTGCCCTTTTCACGGGCATCGTCACGGCAACAGAAGCCGCCGCCGTTAGCTGCACTTTGGGGCTCATCATCTGCTTGGTGCGCAGAAAGCTCACCTGGAATGGCTTTGTCACATCCATTAAGGATACCCTGCGGATTTCCTGCATGGTCTTCATGATCATCGCCGGTGCCGTTATCTTTGGACGTTTCCTGACCCTGACCCGTCTGCCCTTTGAAGCTGCCGGTTGGATCAGCGGTCTGGGACTTCCCAACTGGATGCTTCTCTGGGTTATCCTGTTTTGCTATATCATCGGCGGCTGCATTATGGACGCCCTGGCCTTTTTGCTGGTCTCCCTGCCCATCTTCTATCCCCTCGTTATGCAGATGGGCTACGATCCTATCTGGTTTGGGCAGATCATCACCATCGTCACAACAATGGGGTCCATCATGCCGCCCATCGGCATCTGTTGCTACGTCGTGGCGGGCATGGCCAAGGACATCCCCCTGAGAGATGTCTTCAAAGGGAGCATGTATTATATTCCATCCTACATTATAGCGATTATTCTACTGATGCTTTCTCCGTACTGGACGGTACTGGTGCTGTCCAATCTTGTCCGGTAGGGCGTTACTTAATTTTAGCGTTTGGAAAACAGAGTAAATTTTCTATGAATGAACTGATGTTACTTATGGATGGAAGTGTGAACACGCAGTCAAGTATTGGATATGGGGCTTATCTGGCGGTATCTGAATTTGGGCTTTCGTTGGATTCATTGAGGGCGCGCATGAAAGTGAGAAGATTTGAGCAGACGTCTTCAACGAAACTGGAATTGCAGACTTTATTATGGGCGCTAAGGGATATGCAAGCGTTGGAGGGCAAGGTAATTGTTTATACGGATTCTCAAAACATCATGGGATTGCAGGGAAGACGTGAACGGCTGGAGCAAAACAATTATCGTTCAAAGAAAAATAAGCGCCTCAACAATTATGAGCTGTATCAGGAATTTTTTAGAATGACCGATCAATTGGATTGTCAATTTGTTAAAGTGCGCGGCCATCAAGTATCGAACCAAAAAGATGAGATTGACAGGCTTTTTACACTTGTGGATAGAGCTGCAAGAAGTGCGTTAAGAGGAGATAAGCCGGTAGCCTGTCGTTTTCAATAAATCAATGTACTCGATTCCTAGTGTTGTGTTTCAATAATAGATTTACACTTATGTCATTTCGAACAAAGTGAGAAATCTTTGTGAATACCCTATAATACAAGATATCTCCCTTCGGTCGATATGACAATGTTTCGTTGAAACACTGCATCAGCACTACGCTACTCTATAAGACATCTTTGCGTTAGCCTCTTTCACCCAATAATTATTAATTTTATAACTACCCACTGACAACTCTGAGGGTTTTCCTGTAGGGAGAGAATGGTAATGACTTGACACATATGCATATAAGATGCATATTAATGCATAACATTTGTCTGAGGTAAAAATATGAGAACAACTCTGAACATTGAAGACGATCTGATCGATAAAGCAACCAAAATTACCGGAATTAAGGAAAAAACAACACTCGTTAAGCTTGGCTTGGAAGCGCTTATTGCTCGAGAAAGCGCACGGAGGCTTGCAAAGCTGGGTGGGACTCAAAAGCAGCTTCAGGAAATACCAAGAAGAAAAGGAGCATGACAGACCATGGTTCTTGTGGACACATCGGTTTGGGTTTCGCATTTGAGGGACGGAAAGACTGAATTGGCAAGCTTGCTCAATGAGGGAAGAGTACTATGCCACCCATTAATTATCGGAGAACTGGCTTGCGGGAATCTC
>JBDKVD010000126.1:0-12687 GCA_039679325.1 Smithella sp. | reverse complement strand
TCGGCATAGCGCGCGGCGGCGCCCATATTGGCGGCAACAACTTCTTTTCCTTTGACACCTCTTTGTTTAAGTTCTTCCGGATTTTCCAGCGCACGGATAATTCCCTGCAATAATTCTGAGTAATTTCCGATTGTTACTCCGGCCTCAACATTTTCCAAAAGAGTTTTTTCTTCGGTGAAATCTTCCATCGATGGGCCATAGAAAATTACTTTGCCCCAGGCGGCTGCTTCCAGAATATTCTGGCCTCCTTTCGGCACCAGAGAGCCGCCGCAATAAACAACTGTTGCCAGCGAATAAACCTTAAAGAGGACACCGATGACATCAACCAAGATAATTCGTTCCGCCTGACGGCTTTTACCGTTTTTTATCTCCGTTACAGTAATAAAATCATCAAGATTGTATTTATGCAAAAGGTCGACAACATCCCCTGTTCTCTCAATATGCCGCGGAACGATAATCAATTTGAAATCGGGATACTTTTTAATAAGTTCCTTATATACCTTGACAACAACCTCTTCTTCTCCCTGATGGGTGCTGCCGGCGACAAAAAACCTTTCATCTTCCCGCACATTAAACAGGTCCATAATTTCCTCGTGCAACTGCGGGGAAGCCATCGCCGCCAGGGCATCATACTTGGCATTACCCAGAATTTGAACCTTCCCGGAATCCATTCCGATGTTTTTTATACGATCCGCATCGATCCGGGAAATCATTCCGGCGGCGCTTAAAGTGGCCAGAGCATTTTGCCAAAAGAATTTCGTTAATCGATATTTGCCGTAAGAGCGCGGTGAAATCCTACCGTTAACCATCAGTGCTTTGATGTTATATTCATGGCAGGTAGTCAGGAAATTAGGCCAGAGCTCGGTTTCCACCATTGCAAAAACATCCGGTTTTGCCAGACGAATCATTTTACGTACGACATAAGGGATATCCAGGGGAAAGTAAATAAAGGCGAAAACGCCTTTTAACAGCCTCTGTGCCATTTCCTGACCTGTCTCCGTGCTGGTGGAAAAAATTATTTCGACCTCCGGACGCATCTGTTTTAAAGAATATACAATTGGCGCAGCGGCGGTAACTTCGCCGACTGACACGGCATGCACCCAGACCCGCGGCGTATTTTTCAAACCGGCCAATGTATGCGCCTGTCTGCCGCCTAGCTTGGGAATCAGGCTTTTACGATACTTACCGGTAAACACCATTTTTAAAAAATAGTATGGAATGCCGACGATAGCCGCCAAGAGCAAAAGAATATTATATAAGATATACATTGGATGCTTATTTAATTTTTCCGTGCCCGTGTCAAGAAACTTTTCCGGGAGTACAAGCAAATAAAATCGTGGGGGTTGACAGCTACATCACATTGGTATATTGAGGTTTATCAATCGATTGAGGTGGATGATTATGAATCTTATCGCTCCTTCCATTCTTTCCGCCGACGGCGCCAGGCTTGGCGAAGAAATTGCCGCGGTGGAAAAAGCCGGCGCTGATTGGATCCACATTGATGTCATGGATGGACATTTTGTTCCCAATATTACCATAGGCCCGGCCATAATATCGTCATTAAGAAAAACGACCAGGCTACCTTTTGATGTCCACTTGATGATTGAAAATCCCGAAAACTATATTGAATCTTTTGCCAAAGCAGGTGCCGATATTATTACCGTTCACGTAGAAGCGGCAAATCATCTTCACCGGACAATTGATTTTATAAAGAAACTGGGAAAAAAAGCCGGAGTATCATTGAATCCGGCAACATCTCTTACCCAGGTTGAAGAAATTCTATCCGATATCGACCTTTTACTGATTATGACGGTTAATCCCGGATTTGGCGGCCAGCAGTTTATCCAAAACACTTTGCCGAAAATCGTGAAGGCCGGGAACTTATTGAGCACCTTGCCCAATAAACCATTACTGGAAGTTGACGGCGGAGTTAACTTGCAAAACATTAAAACCATCGCCCAGGCGGGAGCCCAGGTGCTGGTTGCCGGAAATGCAGTTTTCAGTACTGCTGATTATGGCAAGACCATTGCAGAATTAAAAAAAGCTGCTATCAACATTTAGAATATGGTTATTCCGCAATATCTCCGGTTAATTCCGCCCCTAAGATAACTGGTCTTGGAGCTTTTGCTGCTGCATTTTTGCTTCGTTGACAATTCTTTCCATTAATTCGGCAACCGACGGCTCATCGTGAATCAAACCCATTACCTGTCCTACGGGAAGAACGCCCATTGTCGTATCTCCCTCTTCCGTCGCCTTTTGAAAGGCTTTGAAAGCGAGCGCCATGTGGGCCAGCTGCTTCATTTGCTTGTAGCCCTGCCCCAGGAGGCTGAAAAACACCTTCAAGTAAGGAAGATTCATGCTCTGGGCAACTTCATAGGAATTGAGCAGAGCCGCAAAGGAATTGAACCCTTTTTTCTCGGCTTCCCTGGCAGCTTTTGTATCGAGAACACGGCATAAGATGCCGTCGATCCTCGGGGAATAAAGGGTGTCGTAAACCTGTTTTTCTATCGCCAGCTTTTTATAGTTATTATGGAGGGGGCTTTCCTTTGTTGTCATGAAACGCGTCCCCATCGCCACTCCCTCGGCACCGAGGGCAAGTGCCGCCGCGAGTCCGCGTCCGTCGGCAATGCCACCCGCTGCAATAACCGGCACTTTCAGAACATCAGCCAAATGGGGGATAAGCACCAGTGAGGAAACGGCCTCTCCGTGCGCCGCAGCCTCATAACCTGTCGCAATCACGGCATCGCAGCCATAGTCCTGCGCTTTTTTTCCGTGACCGGCATTAACGACAGTTGCGACGACCTTGCCGCCATATTCGTGTGCTCGCTTGACGATCCAGTCTCCTTTGCCCAGGGCGAAATTAATTACCGGCACCTGTTCCTCCAGAAGAACCTTGGCATTGTCATTTGCACCGGGAAAATACAGGGTCGCGTTCGCTCCAAAGGGCTTGTCTGTAAGTGTGCGGATTTCTTTTATCGCCTGACGTGTCTGTGCGGCGTTGAAAGGGCCGGTGGCAAGAATTCCCAGCCCTCCGGCATTGGAAACTGCCGCCACCATTTTCGGCACGCTGATCCAACTCATGCCCGATAAAATAATGGGATATTTGATACCAAAAAGTTCGGTAATGCGCGTCTTCATAGCCACTCCTTTTTCAATAAAAAAACAGGCAGAGCGTATTTTCAAACTAACGCCCTGCCTGAATTATTTTGGACTATCTCGCTGCAGAGCCTGGCCAACGGTCATTATTTCTGCTTCTTTGGTTCTTTCATCAATCTCCAGGGTATGCCTTTTAAAATAACTTCTCCTGGAGAGCCTTAACCAGCCTGCTTATTATTTGCTGTAATCGTAAACACCCTTGCCGGTCTTGCGTCCGAAGTTACCGGCGCGGACAAGCTTTCTTAAATACTGAGCCGGACGATACTTATCGCCGAGTTCCCTGTTCAAGCCTTCCATAATGCGCAGCAATGTATCCTCACCAACCAGGTCAGCCAGTGCCAAAGGCCCGATGGGGTGATTACAACCCAGAACCATACCTTTATCGATGTCTTCCGGGCTCGCCAAACCTTCATCCATGGCGAAGAAGGCTTCGTTGAGCATGGTGCAGAGAATTCTGTTCACGACAAAGGCCGGAGCTTCTTTGACGATGATTACTTCTTTGCCGAGTTTCTTGCCCCACTCGATGGCAGTTGCCAGAGTCTCATCGGAAGTCTGATGAGCGCGAATTATTTCCAGCAGACGCATAACCGGAACTGGATTGAAGAAATGCGTACCGATCATTTTATCCGGTCTCTTGGTAATGGCTGCCATTTCCGTAATGCTCAATCCGGATGTATTCGTGAAGAACAGACAATGCTCGGGAACGATTTCTTCCAGTTCAGCATAAACCTTTTTCTTCAGATCCATGATTTCAATGACAACTTCCACAACCGCGTCCGCTCCGGTGGCGGCCTCTTTCACATCCAGCGTGGGTTTAATACGTCCGAGGATTGCGTCCGCCTGTTCCTGGGTCATTTTACCTTTTTTGACATCACGGCCCAGATTGTTTTTAATGTTGGCCATGCCGCCATCGATAAATCTCTGCTCGATATCCCTCATTGTTACTTCGAAACCTGCTGCGGCACATACCTGTGCAATGCCGTTTCCCATCAAGCCAGCGCCCAATACACAAACCTTCTTAATTTCCATTTCCATCTTCCTTTCCATCTATTTATTTTTGTTGGATAAACATAAGCAGCGCTTTTATCCAGTGCTAAGCGTTATTGCGGAAACTAACAGACTAGGCATATCGAAGTCAAGAGAAACATCAAGAGAAATGAAGGCAAAATTTATTTGCATAGCGCAACGCAATATGCCAAAGTTATCCCCATGCACATAATCATTGACGGCTATAATTTAATTAGACAATCAGATTCTATGCGCCGCTATGAAAGACAAAGTCTGGAAGCCGGCCGCCAGGCGCTGATTTCCCGGCTCATTGAATACAAAAGGAAAAAAGGGCATAAGATTACTGTTGTTTTTGACGGCTGGGATAAGGGATCGGCTATGGAAGAACGCGACCGGCAGGGAAGCATCGGTATTATTTACTCTTGCCGCGGCGAAAAAGCCGATGACGTGATCAAAAGATTAGCAGATCACAGTTCGGAAGAGGCGGTCGTTATTTCATCCGATCGGGAAATTGCTTCTTATGTAACGAGACGCGGTAAAACGTCGCTTTCTTCACCGGAATTTGAAATGCTGATGTTCAAAGCCATTGCACAATCAGCGGGCAGTGACTTTGCTGTTAAAGAAGAAGATGACGATGGAACAAACCATCATTCTTCCAAAAAGGGACCGGCAAAAAGGATGTCGCGCGCCCAAAGACATGCCCAAACAAAGATCAGGAAGCTTTAGAGCAGGCTTTAATCAGGAAATTTTCCAGTGACATCTGCGGATCTCCGGACGAAGTTTTAAACCCCCGGTCAATTTCGAGCAAATCATCCAGGTAGCCCACGAGCAGTGGATAAGTAAAACGTCCGCAATTACGCAAAGCATTAAAAACGACAAAAGGATGTTTGCTTGTCAAGAAATCCTTCGGTAAATCTTTTGTAGCAGCCAGCTCATTTAATGAGGGAAGAATATGCCTCTGGAACCAGCTATATTCCATACTACCGGTAAATTTCGGCAACTTTCCTGAGTCGACCAAAATTTTTGCCTGCAATAAGAAACGGATTTCTCTGACGATCATGGTCAGAATCATCAGGTGATGCAACCCCTGATCCAATAAAGCTTTCAGCGCCTGGAGGGCGGCAAGCTGATTTTTCCCGCTGAGCGCGGCGGTTAAATCAAAGATGGAATCTTCCTTTGTTTTGCCGACAACTTCCTCTACATCTCCATCCTCAATGGTCGGCCGCGAACCGATAAAAAAAATAAGCTTTTCCAGCTCTATAATTGATCTGCGCAATTCAAATCCTGTTTTCCTCCCTAAACTAACCCAGGCTGCAGGCGTCATTTTTTTATGATAACGATCAAGCAGTTTCTTAATTTCTTTTTGGAGAACTTCTTTTTGCGCTGCTTCCCCTTTAGCCGTGCTAAAATGCAGAGTAATTCCATGCTGAGCAATGATCTTGTATGTTTTTTTCCTTTTATCCACGTTTTCAGCCGTAAAAATCAGACAGTTATCCCCCGGAAGACCATTTTGAAAAATTTTCCCCAATTGCTCCGTTTTATCCGCTCCGGATAGTTCAGTTAGTCCCGAATTTGAACAAATATCCAAAACACGGGGAAGCCATTTTTCGCGGTCTTCACCCGCATCTCCGACAACGACTTTTCTCCATTGCTCATCGGAAATTCGCCGCCAGCCGTTTTGATGTAAATCTTCCAGAGAAAATCCCGCCAGTTTGAGAAAAGTTAAAAAATATTTTGCGGCTTTGGATGGATTATCGTCGATACTATTTCGTATTTTTTGGGTCAGGTCGGACAGGTTTTCGCTGGAATGGAAAATCGTTGTATTGCGGACTACCACTACTTTCCGGCTGCCTAAAAGAGAAGGTGTTAAAATATGTTCGATCAGGCTGCCGATATCGATGTCCTGACCGTCAAGAAAAAAAAGGCCAAAATCGCGATCCGCTTGCGGTATAATTAAATCGACAATCTGCTGGAGGGCTTCATTAATTAAGTATTCTTCTTCGCCGTATAAAAGATAACAGGGAGCAACAATTCCTTTTTTCAGATCAGCCAGCAATTTTTCCAGGGCCATAAGCTGTGGTACTCTTGAAACTATCGGATAAATTTACTGATTAAATTATAACATACTTTTTAATGTGCTGTACGGCTTCTTCAGGATCGTCAATAATCTGAATAAGATTAAGATCGGCAAGAGTAATTTTACCCTCCGCCAGCATGATTTTTTTCAACCAGTTAAACAGCCCCTGCCAGTACTCACTGCCCACCAGGATTACAGGAAAGCTTTTGATTCTTCTGGTTTGAATTAAAGTCAATGCTTCAAATAATTCATCCATAGTACCGAATCCACCGGGCAGGATAATATAAGCTACCGCATATTTAACAAACATTACCTTGCGGATAAAAAAATATTTATAGTCAACGTGAATATTGGCATACGGATTCGGTTTTTGCTCAAAGGGGAGGCGGATATTCATTCCGACAGATTTACCGCCGCCGGCCGTGGCGCCTTTGTTGGCCGCTTCCATAATTCCCGGGCCACCGCCGGTAATTACGTTAAATCCATTTTGGGCTAAAAGAAGGCCCAACTTTTCAGCCTTTTGGTAGTATTCATCTTCCGGCTCCACGCGGGCCGAACCGAAAATAGAAACGGCATTATGAATCCTGGACATCGTTTCAATGGCATCAACAAATTCTGCCATGATACGAAATACACGCCATGATTCTTCAATGGAAAGAGCATCAACTACATATTGTTGCCTTTCGTCCATTTGGCAAACTCCCCCTGGAATCAGGGCATTCTGAATAATCGAGAATGCCACATATTATATTAATACCAAGCAAGTTGCATTCAAAGCATCGGCTTCGGCAAGGAGGAGGCTCCGCAGGCGTATTATTAATACACTGAGGAAGCCGATGACCCGGCAGGAACTCCGGCGAATGCCGGATACACCAGGCAAGCTGTAGCCATCAAAGTCAGGCTTTGAATGCAACTTGGCATAAGCAGTAACTTACCGGAATATTAAAACGGAAACATACAAGGAAGATCAAGAAACAGATTCTGTATCGCTT
The DNA here is from genome assembly GCA_039679325.1 of Smithella sp. Classification (GTDB taxonomy): domain Bacteria; phylum Desulfobacterota; class Syntrophia; order Syntrophales; family Smithellaceae; genus MVRV01. Next base: position 5,454 of record JBDKVD010000126.1, on the reverse strand, counting down.
TGAAAACAATACATTCGGCATGTCCTCGTGCGAATTTATAGTTATAAGTCAGTATATCCGCTTATCAATCAGCCCTGCTACGCCTTGGTCTTAGTTACTACGGCGTCTTTGTACCTTAGCCAATCGGCGACGCGCTTCAATTGTTTTTCTCTTTTTCTTAACCGATGGTTTTTCATAGGCGCGGCGTACTTTTAATTCTTTAAACAAACCACTTTTAGACAGCTTGTTTTTCAAAATTTTCAGGGCTTTTTCTACATCATTATCAATTACTTTTACTTCCAATGTAATCCTCCTGTTTGTTATTATTTATGATTATGTCTTTTAGAAACAAAAAAAGGGCAGCACGGCAGCGTGCAAATCACTTGCCGTCAACTACCCTGGAAATTTTCAATTAGTTCGTAATCACGCTCCTAACTTAAGAAACAACACTTTTAAAGCCTTGAAGAAGGCATTGTTATCTTTAACTATTTCCTTCCATAACCCACAGACAGCCAGGCTTCGGTGAGGGTGGAGATTATAATTTAAAAGCCTTTTTAACTATCTGAATCGTATACGCGATCTGAATCAAAATCGCAACTAAAAAAATATATTTTGCAAATAAAGAAAAAGGACAAATGCAATCAATATGTTTCAATTATCAATTTTAAACGGTTCTCTTTTTCTGCCCATAATCCATCTTGCATCTGAATATTTTTTTATTAATTTGCTCATGTGCTCTTCTTCCGCGGTGGTTAATGTATCTTCAATGAGTTTTACATTCAACACATCCGTGAAGCCTTTTTTTAAACTGGAACAAATTTCTGTTTCGTCAACCGGTTCGGCTACTTCTTCATTGATAGCCGCAACCGACTCTTTAAGCTTTTGTAATTGTGCAGGGGTACGCCCTGGCAACAGGTAAGCTCCGGTTTTTACCGGGTCAAAATTAATCAGTAGTGACCCATGCTGCAGAAAACCACTATTTGCTCTGAATTGCGCGCTGCCGCAAATTTTGCGTTCAGAAACCAGAAGCTCGTTTTTCGACGGAACAGAAAAGCAACATGCCTTAAAATCGCCATCATCCAAATTACGACCGGTTTCGGCCAGATACACCTGTATTCCCAAATAAGCCAAACCGCGGGCAATACAATGACTGATGATTTTATAGGTTTCTAAGATATCGGGTGGAAACAACTCTTCTTTGTCAGAGGCTATAACGGAGTATGTAACTTCATCACAATGGGCGACAGCCTTTCCCCCGCTGATTCTACGGACTACATCGACACAGTCTGCACGGCATTTTTCAATATTAACTTCTCTTTCTATATCTTGAAAATAGCCTATAGAAACAGCCGCCGGCCGCCATCCATAAAATCTAATTGTGGGAGGTCTTTTATGATTTATTGTTTCACGGAAGATGGCTTCATCAATAGCCATATTTTCAAACGCATTATGCTGTTGAAAATCTAAAACTCTCCAAGCCATAATGGGGGGGCCTAGTCCCTTTCTTCCTCTTGCATTATAAAATCATGATATCCTGTCGCATCAAGCAAATCGTCTAATTGCTCGATATCATCCATTTCAATTACCACCAGCCAGCCGATATCATGAGGGTCACTGTTTATAATGCCAATATCATCGTTAATGTCTTCGTTAACACTGACTATGGTTCCACTGACCGGAGACACCAAATCGATAACCGCCTTGGTTGATTCGATAGAACAAAATGTTTCGTCTCGCTCAACATAAGTATCGATTTCGGGAAATTCAACAGAAAGGATTTCCCCCAAACTCTCTTGAGCATAATCCGTAATCCCCAATGTCGCCATGTCCCCGTCAAGTCTCAGCCAGATATGTTCGCGGCTATAAAGAAAATCTTCTGGAAATATTTTCATCACAGTATAACCCCTGATTTTATTCGATTATAATTAGTCTTTTATCCATTTTTGTCAGCTTTTCGCAACTATTTTTTTTAACTAATACCGTATCTTCGATTCTGATACCCCAGCGTCCGGGAAAATAAAGACCTGGTTCCACCGTAACCACCATTTGTGCTTTTAAAATATCCTTGGAAACGGAACTAAGGCGTGGTGCTTCATGAACTTCTAAACCAACGCCATGACCGGTGCCATGCGAAAAATACTTTTCGTACTTTTCTCCGAATACGTTTCGTGCGCACTTGTCTACTTCAGCCGCCGCAACTCCTTCTCGAACTATATCAATTGCCCGATCGTGAGCTTCCTTGACGAGTTGATAAACATTATTTTGTTCTTCTGTCAATTCTTGAAAAATAAACGTACAAGTTTCATCTGAACAATAGCCTTTGTATTTTATCCCAAAATCAACAACTATAAAATCTCCTCGCTTAATTTTTCTGTCGGTTGGCTTGGCATGTGGCAAAGCGGAATTCTCTCCCGAGGCAAAAATTGTTTCAAAGGCGAGCTGCTCTGCACCGGACTTTCGAGCAATTGTCTCCAGTTGAAGAGCGAGCTCTTTTTCAGAACAACCAGCCTTAATTTCTGATTTCAGAGCAAGTACTGCTGCGGAGGAAATCTCAGCAGCCTTTCTCATTAATGTAATTTCAGCTTCATCTTTATAGGCTCGCAGCAATTTTAATTCATCGCCCACAGGTACAAAAACCTTATCAGAGAATTCCCGAATCAATAGATTATACATTTGCACCACTACTGATTCCGCCTCAAAGCCAACATACTTGAGGTCCAATTCATTGATAACTTCAACAATCCCTCTAATTTTGTCTTTATATTCAATTATTTCTGTATCCGCTGCCTCTAATTTTGCCTGCGTAATATAACGTCCGTCAACCAGCAGCACGGTTCTGTTTTTACTAACTATCAGAATACCATCACTGCCCGTAAATCCCGACAAATAACGTATATTGTTTATATTGAAAAATATGAGACAGTCAATTTCACAGGCGGAGAACATCTGACGAACAAGAGATTTCCTTGCCGGAAATATAATATTTTCATGCTGCATGCGTCTTTAACCTACCGATATTATCCAGCCAACATGACAAAATATTTATCAAATTATTTATTGCTTCAGTATTATCGGCAGATAACGATTCTTTAGCGAGGAAGGCGTTCACCGTATCGAATTTTTCTTTAGCTTGTACATTGGCTGGTTCCCTCTTAATAACTTCCGCGAGAATATCCGCAGCCATCTTCAAATGGCCTTGCCGAATATATAGATCAGCCAAAGTCATGGTATAAAATTCCGGTTGGGCTATCTCTGTGTCATCTTCTTCAGGTTCTTCATCGATAATATTTTCTTCGTTTTGCAGTAGAACAATTGTTTCTGCTACTTCCTGGGAGTTTTCAGCGAGAGGATTAAGGGCTATAAATTTCTGATAGCATGAAACCGCATCCTGGATTAATCCTTTGTGATGATAAGCATTGGCAGCCCTTAAAAAGCCGAATGATAATGTGACAATATCTTGTTCCAGTTCATGTAAAATTTTCCGGGATTCTTCAATCTTTCCCATTTCGATAAATATTAGATTGATAAATACTCTGGCATCAATATCAGACGGGAACTGTGCTAGTCTGTCTTCGGCAAATTTTAACGCTTCCGGAAACATTTTTTGACTTATTAATGATTCCGACTGGTTAACAAAAGAGATACGGTCTTCTTTGAATTGTGAACTTTCCATATAATTATTATAATGTTTTATTCTAAGGATTGTAAATAGCTTTTAGCTTTTTGACTGAAAGTAGAAGACGGGGGAGACAATTCAATTACTGTCTGAAATTCTTTTCTGGCCTTTTTTGAATCTTTAATTCTTAAATAGCATTCACCCAGCAGAAAACGGGCGTCATAAAGTGATGGATCTAATTTTACCGACTGCTCAAAATGCAGGATAGCCTCGTGAATGTTATTTTGATCAAAATATATAAAACCGATATATTTTTCAATTTGCGGTCGCAGATTAGTCATAGGGTCTTTCTGAAGAGCCGTCTCATATTTAATCAAGGCATTTTTATAATCCTTTTTATAATAATAAATTAACCCGGCGTTAAAAAGCGGCATTGCCGGTGTATCATAAAAGATATTTTCTAGGGCACGGTCAAATTCCTTTAGGGCCTGATCCCACTGCTCCATTTCCATATACAGTGTTCCCAGATAGTTATGGGCTTCGGAATAGTTATCCTTAAGAGAAATTGCTTTCTTAAATTCTTCGATGGCGTAGCTCCGTAAACCTTTGCCATGATAAGCTATTCCCAAATAATAATGGATTTTGGGATCTCCGGGAGAATATTTTTCGGCTTCGAGCAATTCTTTAGCTGCACTGTTGAACTCCCTCATTTGGATAAGGGATATGCCTTTATTTAAGAATATTTCACCTTGTTTTTGATGCCAAGGAGTGTTAGTGCAGGCAAAAACCTGCATGGACAGGAATATAACAAAGACAATTAATTTTCTGGATAATGATGTTTTCATTAACTATTGCGCTGAATATTACGGATATAAAAAGTATTAAACAGCTTTTAATACTTTTTAATTAATATTTTTCCCCAAGCCTCCCGCAAAATCGGCCCCCTGCAAGATCTTCGGAGTTATAAAAATTAACAGCTGTGTCTTCTCCTTGTCGATATTTTCTGTTTTAAACAGCCAGCCTAAAACCGGAATTTTCTGGAGCCAGGGAAGACCACTGACGGTCTTATTATCATTAGTTTTTACTATGCCCCCGATAACAACTGTATCTCCATTCTGAATAACAACTTTCGAGTCTATTTCACTTTTCTTGATAGGAGGATTGCTAGTACCTATAACCATATTTACATAATCAGGTTGATCATTGTTAGCCTTTATTTCCATGGATATTTTGCCTTCATCCGTAATTTTAGGTGTTACTTCCAGTTTCAACAATGCTTCTTTGAAACTGACAGTTGCCGGCGATGTGCCTGATGCCGGCGTAACATATGGAATCTCAGAACCTTGCTTAATCGTCGCTTTAACCCCTTCCATGGTCACTATTTTGGGGGCAGAAATGATTTTACCGTTCGAAGTTTCTTCCAAGGCAGCCAGCTGAACTTCCAGAAAAGCATTCGCGCCACCAAAGACAATTCCCAGTGCCGGGGATTTGGCCACAGTAGCCAATGACGGGAAATTAACCGCACCCATCGATAATTGTGTACCGTCGGTGGTGTACCAGGGAATCTGGGAAGGGTAAGTTTGCGAATACTGCCTAGATATAGAATTACTGGTACCGGCGGATATGCCAAGTCCATAACTTCCTCCTGCCGCTTGATTAGTTCCAAATCCCCACTGCACACCAAGATTTCTGGTAAAACTCTCTGTTGCCTCGACGATTTTCGCTTCAATCCGAATCTGCTTTAACAAACCTTTTTCCACCATCAGTTTCAGCTCTCTATCTTTCCTTTGATCTTCCGCTTTACGCTGATCTTCTTCGGTCTTGGCTTTGTCAGCTTCATCTTTTTTCTTTTTATCCAA
>JBDKVD010000125.1:0-3949 GCA_039679325.1 Smithella sp. | reverse complement strand
TTTTCTCAAAAAACACACCTTCAATATCATCCAGATGTTCATATAAGGTTTGCTTTTCATCGACAGGTTCCGACTGCACCGGCTCAGGCGGCATGGAGACGGCTTTTTCCGCCATAGTTTTAAGTCTTTTAAGACGTTCTTTCAGCGCCAGGACAAGGTTTTCCATCACCCCGTTATAAATTAATAAGCCGAATTCCCGGGCCTCAAAAAACTGTTTTCTTACATGCGTATACCATGCTTCCAGGGCTTTAAGATTGGCCAAATAGAGAATATTGTTTTCCAGAATGCGGTGGAAACCGGGATAGGCCGCAGGGATAAAATCCCGGACATCCCGGGACTGCGGTATATCAAATATTAATTGATTGCCTTGAGGATAGTCTTTTCTTAAGATGGAGCCGGCCGCCACAACACTGCCGTAACCGATGCGCAGCGGACCGACCATTCCTCCCTGTCCGCCCAGAAAAATGGGGGGTTGGTTCAACATTACCCCTCTGGGGACATCACCAATCAAAGACGGAGTCGTTTTATCGGCATTCGGTGTAAAATTGAAGTGAATATAAGAACTTCCAACTTCACTGTGATTACTGCGGCTTGTGCCCCCGGCCATCAGACAGTCGCAGAAATTAACCAGACTGCCCAGTGTTACAAACGGAAAAAGAATCGTCTGTTTCAACCCTACACAGTGTGCTCCACTCGCCTGTTCCTCCAGAATGCATCCGTCGCGAACATGCGCGCCCATTCCCATAACGGCATCGTCGAGGAAAACGGATTGACAGAAGTAGCCGCCTTTCAATTCTACTTTTGAGCCAAGAAGACAGTTATCAATGGTAACGGGAGCCTCATAACCGAGAATACTCCCTGCCGATATGACGGTATTTTTACCGTAAATTCTACAGCCCGGATATATTTTAACATTTTGGGACGAGATGTTATTAACATTAACCTCGTCTCCTATATCAAGACTCTCAGGATTTCTTATGTTTACACCTTTATCGAGCAGTTGGCGTATTTTTTCATAAGATTTTGGTTTAAAATCCATCCAGTCTACCTGCTTGCGGGGGGGATAATCCTGGCATAACCTTCAGATCACCGCCCCCCCGCGTCAGAAATTAATTACACAATACCGAAAGCCAGCATGGCTTTGGCCACTTTAAGGAAACCGGCAATGTTTGCGCCGGTAACATAGTCGCCTTTCTTACCATAAGCTTCTGCTGTGTCAAAGCAATTCTTATGGATGCTCTTCATGATGATGAGCAGGCGGTTATCCACTTCTTCGCTTGTCCAGGAATAGCGCATGCTGTTCTGGCTCATTTCCAGACCGGATGTAGCCACGCCGCCCGCATTGGCTGCTTTCCCCGGACCGTAAAGGACGTTATTGTCCTGATAAATCCTGATTGCTTCCGGTGTGGAAGGCATGTTGGCGCCTTCGGCCACGCAGATACATCCGTTTTTCACCAGAGCTGCTGCATTGTCACCGCTTAATTCATTTTGCGTGGCGCAGGGCAGAGCGATATCCACTTTGATTCCCTGTTCACGAATAACGTCCCAGACATTCTTACCTTCGTAGCAGACTGTCTTATATTTATCCGCGTATTCGGCGATGCGGCCGCGTTTGACGTTTTTCAGATCCAGAACATATTCACATTTCTTTTCGTCTATGCCTTTTTCATCAATAATAGTTGCTGATGAATCGCAAAGGGAAATGACTTTTCCGCCCAGTTGATTGACTTTTTCCACGGCATATTGCGCAACGTTGCCGGCGCCACTGATGGCAACTGTCTTGCCCTTGAAATCCAGGCCTCGAGTCGCGAGCATTTCCGCTGCAAAATAGGTGCAGCCGTAACCGGTTGCTTCAGGACGGATCAAACTTCCACCGTATTCCAAACCTTTGCCGGTCAGAACGCCGGTGTGCTCATTGCGGATTTTCTTGTAATAACCGTAAAGATACCCGATTTCACGGCCGCCGACGCCAATGTCGCCTGCCGGAACATCCACATCGGCGCCGATGTGACGGTACAATTCACGCATAAAGGCCTGGCAGAATCTCATAACTTCATTATCGGACTTGCCTTTGGGGTCAAAGTCGGATCCGCCCTTGGCGCCGCCCATGGGCAACGTAGTCAAAGCGTTCTTCAAAATCTGCTCAAAACCCAGAAACTTGATGATGCCGAGGTTTACGGAAGGATGAAAACGCAAACCTCCTTTGTAAGGACCGATCGCACCGTTGAACTGTACGCGGAAACCGCGATTAACGATGACTTTACCTTTATCATCCACCCAGGGTACGCGGAAGATTACGGCTCTGTCCGGTTCCACAAGACGCTCATAGATATTGGCTTTAACAAATTCCGGATTTTTCTTCACGGTGGGTTCCAGGGTTTCCATAACCTCTTCCACGGCCTGATGAAATTCGGGCTGATCCGGATCAGTTTGCTTTACTTTGGCAATAACATCTTTGATGACTGACATAATTTACTCCCCCTCTAAAAATTTGTAATTTAATTTTATTTTATTCATCAATCTGTACATCAGATCTCTTAAAATATTTAAAAATTCTCAATATCCTGAAGCTTGTCATATTCCATCATTGTGGACATGGCCTTATTGTCCACTTCAAAACCTTCTTCATAGGCTGCTGCGACCGGATTAAGACCGCCGATAAGGATCATACCAATTTTGTTGATATCCACATGAGTTTGGCAAATGGGATGACCGATACCACCTATTGATAAAACACCATTGATGCCGACTTTGGTAAAATCATCTATAATATCATCAACCAAAGGACGACTCAGTGCGGGAATTTCACGGAAATTAGCCAGAATTTTACCCTCGCCTTCTTCCACAACCTGCCTGACGGAGGTCATTTTGCCGCGGATAAAGATCTCCGACGGATCAAGAGACGAACCGGCATAGTGAATCAACTCCACAAATCTCAGGGTTTCTCCTTTTCTCATCTGGAGAATGCCGCCGAACTTCGAATCAATGGGAATGCCGTGCCTCAGAAGAACGCCGTTTATTACAATACTACAGACAGTCGCCAATCCTACTTTGCCTGAAGGCACCACAATCTCGCCCAGAGATTTTCCGGCCGGAGCCACCGCAACGCGGGAACTTACAGCCAGTTTTTTTGCAAAAACCGGCTTCATCACCTGCAGCGCGGCGGCAAATTGCTCTTCCGGGATGAATGAAACATTTACCGGCACCAGGCCTCGTTTCTTTTTGATGTCGAAAGTTGTTTTAAAGGAAAGGATGTCTATACGGGAAATGGAAAGCCCCATCTTATCCTGCACGCGGGCATCGGTAATCTCGTTGAGTCCCTGTTCGGTAACTACACGGCCGTCGCGCCTGCCCACCAGGCGGGTGAGTCCCCGCTCATCCATGATCTTGAGGTGATAGCGAACCGTCCTTTCGCTGAGTTGCACATCGCGCTCCGACATCTTACGGGCAATAACACGCGCTCCCAGCGGCCCGGGGCTTTCGTGCAGAATTTTCAAAATCAGGAGAACTTTGCGCTCAATGTCCTCCGGTTTAAAAAGCTCTTTCATGTTCCTCCCAATACGGCAATCGGCTATCTTTTGCCGTATGGCAATACTTAGAAATTACTTTTTTGTCAAATACAAATTTGCAACTTTTTTATTTTTTATGATCAATTTTGTATCATTTGCAGGGAAGCAAACTGGATATAGATATGCCTTGCACGAAAACACCTTTAAATATTAACTACATATTATCAGATATTAAGAGGATGGTTGTAGCTGGTCTGTTATTCCATTTCTAAATCAAGCGCTACCTTTGTTGGCCCTTCGGCAGACTCAGGACAGGCTTATTCCATTTCTAATTCAATAGTGATATAATAGTCGCAAATCCGAGAAGGCGGTGCGGCTATGGGTCGGAGGTCAGGCGGGCAAGATTTGTTAGCAAAAGCAAAGGCATCATTGTCAAAAGC
>JBDKVD010000124.1:0-2870 GCA_039679325.1 Smithella sp. | reverse complement strand
TTGTCAGTGGCTTTTGCTGTGTTTTCGGTAACTATGATACAGGTGCATTATGATTTTACATACGACCGGAATTTCAAAAAATCGGACAATATCTACCTTTTTAGCCAATATCGTCCTTCCGATGGTGTACGCGCAGTGAATATCAGTACCCCTGCGGCAAAAGAGATTTCGGATAAATTTCCCGAAGTAAAAAGCTATTGTTTAATAACAACACAAAATAATACCTCGTTTGATGTGTCCTCTAAAAATGGGAATATCCGTGAATTTGAGGAGTATTTTACAAAAGCAACAGTTGGATTGTTGGATGTTTTCACTCCAGAAATTCTTGTCGGTGACGCTCGTGCGGCTTTTACGGAGAAAAACAAAGCTATGATTTCTCAAAGTACAGCACATAAGTTTTTCGGCAACATCAGTCCGGTTGGTCAGTCTGTTTTTTTCCATTCATCCACAACTCCTATTACGATAGTTGCGGTTTGTAAAGATTTCCCTGATAACTGTACGCTGAAAAACGGAGTTTTTGTACAATTACCTAATGACAGACCGGAAAATTACAATTATGACGGTTATTTTGAAGTGTTTCCGAAAGACTTGAGTAAATTGTTAAGCAGGTTAAACAGCAAAGAATTTTACGGAGAAGAGGTAATGAAGAGTTTCGAGATTTCTCAAAATAAACTTATAGCCGAGCTCACCCCTTTGACAAAGATTCACCTGCAATTCCACGAAAAAGGAAGTGGAAATCTTAATACCACCCTGTCTTTGTTAGCAATTGGGCTTCTGACACTTGTTATAGCGTACATTAATTTTCTGAATTTCTCCATTGCTATGGCTCCTTCGAGGGTGCGGGGATTGAATATCCAAAAAATTCTGGGAGCAAATCCCAGAATATTAAAATTGTCCATTGCTGCCGAAGCTTCACTTTTCTCACTGCTCGCTTTTGTTATTGCTCTATTTTACGTCTCATTGTTTAAGGATAGTCCTATAAATGAATTTTTCTCGGCCGATCTGGCATTGCAGAAAAACTGGGTAATTTTATCCGTGATTGGGGTTGCATCGGTTGTTTCCGGTATTCTTTTCGGATTGTATCCTGCCCGCTATGTAACTTCTTTTCAACCGGCGGTGGCTCTTAGCGGTTCGTTTTCCATCTCCGGTAAAAGTATGAAGTTAAGAAACACGCTGATTGTCTTCCAATTTATTTCGGCCATTTCATTGATTATTATCTCTTTTTTCATCAAAATGCAACACGACTATATGCAAAATTATTCGTGGGGCATACAGAAAGAAAATATTGTCTATCTCCCTTCCCGGCAACTGAAAACCGACATAAAAACCTTTGGAGAAGAATTAAAAAAAGATCCTCGGGTACTTGATTATACAGCTTCCCAGTTTATTCCAGGTAGGGTCGGTATGGGTTGGGGGCGTGATTTTGAAGGCAAGAATGTTTCTATAATGGCGTGGCCGGTTGATCGTAATTTTTTGCATTTTTTTGGAGTTAAGATAGTTGAAGGGCGAGACTTTCTGGAAACGGATAATTCCGAAAAGCAAAAAATTATATTTAATGAAGAATTTCTAAAAAAATACGAGTTGAAAGATATTGTCGGAAAGGAATTCGATTGTTTCGACAATTTAGGGGATATTGTAGGAATTGCACAAAACGTTAATTTTGAATCTTTACAGATGGCTATCCGGCCAATGGCTTTTGTCATCCTCGATGATACCTGGAACAATTGGATTTTTGTAAAAATATCGGGAAATAATGTTCCTGCTACTATCGATTACATCAAAAAAATATGGGGAGAGTTCAGTGACGAAAACTTTAACCTCAAGTTTTTAGACAGTACCTTAGACAATCTTTATAAACAGGAAAATAACTTAGCCAAACTGATTTCTGTTTTTGGATTGATTATCATTATTATTGCCGTGATGGGCGTTTACGGCCTAGTTGTTTTCAACGCCAGATACAAATCGAAAGAAATTGCTCTCAGAAAAGTAAACGGGGCTTCTGATAAAGAAATCATTCTGATGCTTAACCGCAGCGTATTGATTCAATTGACAATAGCTTTTGTGGTGGCAGTTCCGTTGGCTTATTATGTGGTACATCGCTGGCTGGAAGGATTTGCCTACAAAACGCCGGTTTATTGGTGGGTATTTTTACTTGCCGGATTGCTTGTTTTTTTGATCACCGTCATTACGGTTAGCTGGCAAAGTTGGAGAGCGGCAACTGCCAATCCGGTGGATGCGATAAAGAATGAATAAATTATGGGATAATGTGTTAATGTGTAATATTATGATTAAAATTAACGATTTAAAAAAAGTATTCCGCACGGAAGAAATTGAAACTGTTGCTTTGAATGGCGTTTCATTGCATATAACTGAAGGTGAATTTATTGCCATCATGGGACCTTCGGGGTGTGGAAAATCTACTTTGTTGAACATTCTCGGGTTGTTGGACAATCCTACTTCGGGTGAGTATTTCTTAGCCGGAACCGAAGTCGGACATTTGAAAGAAAAACAACGTACAGAAATGCGCAAGGGAAATATCGGCTTTGTTTTCCAGAGTTTCAATCTGATTGAAGAGATGAATGTTTACGAAAATGTGGAATTACCTCTGGTGTATATGAAAGTGAAAATTTCCGAACGCAAGAAACGGGTGGAAGAGGCCTTACGGCGCATGAATATCAGCCATCGGACCAAACATTTTCCCAATCAGCTTTCTGGCGGTCAGCAACAAAGAGTGGCCATTGCCCGTGCTGTGATTGCCAATCCCAAACTGATATTGGCAGATGAGCCAACCGGTAATCTTGATTCTAAAAACGGAAGAGATGTAATGAACTTACTTACCGAACTTAATCAGGAGGGAACAACAATCGTTA
>JBDKVD010000123.1:0-20405 GCA_039679325.1 Smithella sp. | reverse complement strand
CCGGTGAGCAGGTTCTAAAAAGCATTTCGCCTTCACGGATTATTTTCTTCGGTTCAAGATTGACCTGACCGATTGTGACTTTTATCTTGCAGCCGGCGCATCTGAGAAGAAGACATTCCGGACAATATAAAGGTCCGATTTTAGATTTCAATTCCGGAAACAAAGGATAATCCTTCTGCAATTGAAGCAACCCATCGTAGACATATTTGAAAAGAACAGGATCGCTCGCGGAGAAGTGCAGATTAAGCCAGGGTTCAACAAGGCGGATAGTTCCTTTTACGTTTTGTATTTGGTCTGCTTTAAAACTCACCGCGAAAGTAAAAGGTTTGATTTTTCTTTCGTCTTTAATGAAATGTTTTTCGTGAATTTCAGTACCGTTTTGATTGGTCTTAATTGCTTCTTTTAGGAGAGACAGAATATTTCGGTGATAATCGGACGGGATAATCGGTCTGTCGCTATTTAGCAATATTTCAGCAGAAAATCTCATTAACTTGTCTCCCGGACTTTAACAAACAAGGAAAGATATTATTCTTCCCTTTACTTATTTATTTTTTTGACACAACTACTTTTTTACATACCACAATTCCCCAAAAAGCAAACGGCCTTGACATAAGCTTCTTCTTTGGGGTATTTGAACTGAAACATTCTATTTGACCCTGTAACGGCACCTTATTAAATGGACATTAAAAAATACAATATTATGTATACAAGTCAGCCGCCGGCAATAAACAGCCTGTGGGACAGTGGCACATGGAAGAATATACCGGCGCTGGAAATTGACTGTTTCCGGAAGGAGAGCAGTTCGCATCGTCCGCAAACCCGGTGCAAACTGCTTTACGATCGTGAAATAATTTACGGAATCTTCCATGTAATTGATCAATATGTGCGCTGCGTTCATACTGAATTCCAATCCGAGGTATATAAAGACAGTTGCGTGGAATTTTTTTTGCAACCCAAGGCATCAAGCAATTATTTCAATTTTGAATTCAATTGCGGCGGAGCACTGCTGGCCTCATACGTTACCGACCCCACCCGCATTGACGGCAAGGTCAGGGAATTTATCCCGCTGACGCCGGAAGACAATCGGGAGATCAAACGTTATTCCAGCCTGCCGGCGACTGTAGAATCGGAGATCACCCGTCCAATTACCTGGTTTCTGGGATTTTCCATTCCTTTCGCTGTTTTGACAAGATATACCACAATACCACCTGATGTCGGCAGTCAGATCTGGCGTGCCAATTTTTACAAATGCGGCAATGAGACTTCCCACCCGCATTGGGGATCATGGTCTCCTGTTCACGAATTAAATTTTCATCTGCCTGCCGATTTTGGAGAGATTCATTTTGGTTCCCGGACTTAACTTATGAAGAAACTAATTTTAACAATCATTATTTTTACTTTTTGTGCTTTTTTTTCATTTTTCTTTACCGCCACCGCAGCAGCATCCTCTCAAAATAACAACAATCAATTTCAATCTTATCTCAGGCAGGGAATTAAAAAAGCTTTTAACATGGAATTTTCTAACGCAAACACCTGTTTGCAAAAAGCTGTAGAGTCCGACCGGGAAAACCCTACCGGGTACGCCTTTCTGGCGACAATTAACCTGTTCGCTTATGAAATGAGCTTTGATGAAAATGTCCGGAAGAGTAAGGAGGATTTACTGCAGCGCTATGTTGACGAAACTATTGCCCGGGGAGAAAAAAGAATCGGGAAAAATCCCAAAGACGGCAAAGCATATCTGGCTATGGCGATGGCCAGAATTGTCAGATTTAAGTTTGCCATCCGGCACAAGCAATATTTCCGTATGGGCCGTGAAGCCTCCACCATCTGGGAATATCTGGAAAAAGCGAAAGAAAATGACCCGCAAAATTGCGATATTTATTTTCTCACAGGATCATTTCGCTATCATATCGATCATCTCCCCCGCCTGACACGCTTCCTGTCGTCAATGGTAGTCACTTCCGGAGACAAGCAGAGAGGAATGCAGGAATTGGAACTGGCGGCGCAGAAAGGCGATCTTCTCCAACAGCTGGCGCTCTCCGAACTTTCTGCCAATTATCTGAATTTTGAAAAGCAACCGGCGAGAGCTCTGCCCATTATTCAAAAATTAAGAGAAACTTTCCCCAATAATTACAACTTTTCCTTTGCGCTGGCTAACGCCCTTTCCGATCTTCATCGGTTTGATGATGCATTTAATGTCGCCCGGGAAATTGAAAAGAACATTGCCGCCGGCGTCCATCCTTTTGTTCCCCAACTTCAACCGCGTTATGATCAGTTAATGGGCAGAATATATTTTACTCAGGGAGATTATATCAAAGCTGAGATTTTTTTGCAGAAGGCCATCCAGGATCCGACCCCGTATAATGCCCGGGTGCGTTCATGGGCGTATCTGCGGCTGGGAATGATAAGTGATGCCCGCAAAGAGAGAAAGAAAGCTAAAGAGTATTATTTCAAAGCGCTCGACACTAAAGAAGGAGAAGGAGCCGCCCAGTTTGAGGCCGGAAAATGTATTAAGGCACCCTGCATTCCTTCCGACAAGAAAAAGACGGCTGATACCATTCCGCTTTCTTTGGCTAACTTTGTTGGCGTCGTCGTCGGCTTCCTCAACGTATGAACAATACGCCTCGTCGCCTCCTCCTAGCCGCCGCGTTATCCTTTGAAAGCGAAAAGGTATGAACTGCCAAACCATTCACCAAACAGCAACGGTAATCATGGAAGGTAATTCCGGGCTGCGCTCGCAGACTGCTTTACCAGCTGCAAGCGCAGCCCGGAACCGATATTAATTGCGGGACATCAGATGTTGAACCGCCTTTTCCAATCCATCCAGAGTAAGTTCATACATCGGGAATATCGTCCTGATATTTTGAATAGTCCAGTCATATTGCCAGGTATTTTGCGTTAAGGGATTCAGCCAGACGGCGTGCCGGAATGTTTTAGCCAGAAGTTTCAAATACTCGATACTGGGATGTTCGTTGTTCTGGTTAAAGTAAATTGCCCCATTGCGATTCGTAAGTTCAGAAGGGGCCATAGAGGCGTCGCCGACAATAATCAGGCGTGTATCCGGATCACTGCGGATAAAATCTACCACTGCATGCGGATTTTTTCGGCGTTGAGGATCCCGCCAGACATCGTTATAAATGGTGTTGTGAAAGTAATAAATTTCCAGTTCTTTGAACTGGGCGGTAGCATAATGAAACAGAACCTGGATCAGCTCTACAAAGGGTTCCATCGACCAGCCGCCGTTGTCGATCATCAGTTTCACTTTCAGACGGTCTGCCAAACGGCGGTCAAAGACTATCTCAATTTCGCCGGCATTTTTCATCGTCTGACTAATGGTGTCATCGATATTGACAACATCCAGCGGGCCGGACGGTTGTAAGTGTTTAAGCCGCTTCATCGCTTCGCCTATCTGCGAAGAAGTGATCGGCCCTTCCTGCGAATAATCGCGATAGCGGTGCTCGAGCGCGACCTTTACCGCCGATTTGTTATGGGATGTGCCCCCGATGCGCATGCCGCCGGGGTGAAAACCGGAATGGCCGACAGGTGAAAACCCTTTGGTTCCGATCCATTTGCTGCCGCCATGATGCGCTTCCGTTTGTTCTTTCAGACGATCGCGGAAATAATCCAGCAATTCTTCAATCGTCATTTTCTTTAAGGCTGATTCCGGTACGCCAAGCGCGTTTGCCACCCCTTCCGGATCTTTCAACCATTCGTCCAGCAGCGCTCTGGCGACTTCATTAATTTCTTCCTCCGTGGGATCAACTTCAACAACGCCGCGAAATTCCTGCGCAAAAACAGTATCATAAAGATCAAAATAACGTTCGCTCTTAATCAGTAAAGCGCGGGCGCCGATATAAAAATCTTCTACAGACCGGATCAACCCCATACCCAGCGCTTTTTGCAGAAGCAGGAATGACTTGGGTGATATGGGAATCCCTTTGTCGCGCAGTTTATAGAAAAAATTTACAAACATAATTACCTTATCTTATTTGTAGCCGGGTGTCTGGCGCGAAGCCAGGTAGAAATCATTACTCTTCTTAAAGAGAACTCCCAGGAAAGGAACCTTACCTGATTTCAGACTCTTTAACTGGAAATCCGGATCTGCCTGCAGGGCGCGAATCCAGTTAATCAATTCCCTGGTGGCCGGTTTTTTCTCGACTCCGCGAACGTCACGCAACCGGTAAAAAGTATCCAGACACGCTGTGGTCAAATCAGAGTGTAAATCAGGAAAATGCACTCCGATAATCCGGCGCATCAAATCATGGTCGGGAAACGCGATGTGATGAAAATTGCAGCGGCCCAGGAAAGGATCGGATAGATCCTTCTTGGCGTTGGAAGTGATTATAATGACCGGCCGGTTCTTGGCTGTGATTGTTTTATCCGTTTCGATAATATCAAATTGCATTTGATCGAGGATGTCCAGCATATCGTCCTGAAAATCCGTATCCGCCTTGTCAATTTCATCAATCAAAAGAACAACTTTTTTATCCGCAACAAAAGCCTGGCCGATTTTTCCCATCTTGAGATATTCTTCAATATTGCTGACGTCGCGTTTGGAATCACCAAAACGGCTGTCGTTAAGGCGGGTTAATGTATCGTATTGATAAAGCGCATCAACCAGCTTCATACTGGACTTAACATTGAGAACAATCAGCGGCATGTGCAAACTTTCCGTAATGGCATGCGCCAGCATTGTTTTACCCGTGCCCGGTTCTCCCTTGAGCAATAGAGGCATTTCTAATGCCATTGAAATATTTACAATTTTAGCCAATTCGTCATCCAGCACATAACGCGAAGCGCCACGGAATTTGGCAGGTTGATGATCTGTTACCATAAAGATACTCCTTAATTTTTTTTCTAAATATTTAGTCGTAAACATTATTATATTTTCTTTTCTTATACACCATTCATAGTCTTATATATCTGTGTAACTTTGTCAATAGTCAATAACGGAAGCAAAATTTTCATATAATCCCCTTGTCCCGGCGACACGTTTTTTTTGAAAAAAGTCTTGACAAAAAATGATTACATGCTACTAAAGTAGCATTCGTAACACTACAGGAGAACCGGACATGAGATTGCATAAGTTAATTACAGGGCTTCTATTCGCGGTAATGCTGATTATCCCCGCAGGATCCTGGGCAGCCCACCCGCTGATTACGGATGACGCGGGAACCCAAGGCAAAGGGAA
The DNA here is from genome assembly GCA_039679325.1 of Smithella sp. GTDB lineage: Bacteria > Desulfobacterota > Syntrophia > Syntrophales > Smithellaceae > MVRV01. The sequence goes on along the minus strand of JBDKVD010000123.1, from coordinate 15,214 downwards.
ATTTCAACTGGAATTAAACGGTCAATACGACTCGGACAAAGAAACTGTCGACGACATCACCACAAAAACTATGGGCGGAGAAATGGCGGCTACCCTCTCCTACGGAATAGTAGAAAACGTTGATCTGGTCTTAACCCTCCCCTATCAGTGGATAAAAGTCGAAGAAGGTGGATTAACTACTTCCGACGAAGACGGAATCTCCGATGTCGTATTTGAGGCTAAGTGGCGTTTCTTTGAAAAAAGCGGTTACTCTCTGGCGTTGAAACCGGGCATCATCTTCCCCACCGGTGATGACGATAAAGGCCTCGGCACAGGAAGAACAGGCGGACACCTTTTCCTGATTGGTTCAAAGGAAAAAGGCACCTGGGCATTTCATGTCAATCTGGGATATATTCGCAATGAAAACAAGGCTGATGAGGACAAAGACATCTGGCATGCCTCTCTAGCCACGACCTGGGAAGCCGTTAAAAATCTGAAGCTTGTTGCCAATTTCGGGATTGAACGTAATCCCGATGCAAGTTCAAGCATTGATCCCGCTTTCGCCATCGGCGGCATTATCTATTCCATAGCAGAGAATGTGGATCTCGATTGTGGCGTCAAATATGGCTTAACTTCATCCGAAACAGATTGGTCGCTGTTGGCGGGAGTTGCCATCAGATTTTAAATGACGGTTTTGTAAAAAATAATAAAAGTGATCATTTACAGACGGCCTCAAAAAAGGCCGCAGGCAAGGCGCGCGAATCATGAGAAATGAGGCGTACCTGGCGTACGCCGCAGTGACGAATGATGAAGCACAACGCAGCATCCGGCCTTTTTTGAGGCCGTCAAAAGGAGAAATTATCATGCACATGGCAGATGCTTTGCTCTCCCCGGCGGTGGGAGCAACGATGTGGGCCGGTTCACTGGCGGCTATGGGATATTCTTCAAAGAAATTAAAAGAAAATATCGATAACAAAACAATTCCTTTGATGGGGGTTATGGGTGCCTTTATTTTTGCCGCTCAGATGATCAACTTCACTATTCCCGGAACAGGTTCCAGCGGACATCTGGGCGGAGGTATGATCCTGGCCGCAATCCTTGGACCTTATGCAGCCTTTTTGACTATAGCCTCCGTTCTAATTGTACAGGCGCTATTTTTCGCTGATGGCGGACTGCTTGCCCTGGGCTGTAATATCTGGAATCTGGGCATCTATCCCTGTTTTCTGGCCTACCCTCTTATTTACAAACCCATTGCCGGAGACTGTGCAAGTATCAAACGCCTATCCATCGCCGCATTCGCAAGTGTGCTGTTTGCGCTGCAACTGGGAGCTTTTTCCGTAGTTTTGGAGACACTCTTCTCCGGTAAAAGCGAATTGCCTTTCGGCACTTTTGTTCTACTCATGCAGCCGATTCACCTGGCCATCGGCCTTGTGGAGGGATTTGTCACAGCCGGCATAATCGGTTATGTAAGGAAAGCCAGACCGGAGATCATCCAAAGCAGCATCTCATCCCAGTACCCTGCTTCCGGTGTCCCGGTAAAAAACATTCTTATCGCCTTTTTAGTTCTTACCGTTATAACCGGCGGCGTTCTATCCTGGTTTGCTTCAACCCATCCTGATGGTTTGGAATGGTCCATTGAAAAGGTTACCGGAAAGGGAGAACTTGCAGAGCAGAAACAAGGTGTCTTTGCCGTTCTAAGGGAAATTCAAGAAAAAACAGCCTTTTTGCCGGACTATAACTTCAAACCTGCCGTTGAGAAGAAAGATGAAGGGAATTCCGCTCCCACCCGGCCTGGAATTGAAGCAGGCACATCGGTATCCGGCATCGTGGGAGGAGCAATTGTCCTGACTATGATTGTATTCATAGGATTCGCACTTAGAGCATTTAAGAAACGTCAAAACTGATTTTGTTTCCGTATAATGTGGTTTAATTTATCAAGCAAACAAGCCCCGGCAAGGCAAAAAGAACTGGAGTTCCTGCCGGGGTTTGTGCTATTTTATTTAAAAATTTCTCACGATAATTTCGCGGAACAAATTAATGACCTTTGACGAGCAATACTACAACATCGGATATCTGGATAGACTCTCTTATCAGGAAACCTTCGTACATAGACTCGACCCCCGCATTAAACTGGTTGTCACCCTGCTTTTTCTCTTTACAGTAATTTCCTTTCCTAAATATGAGGTTGCGGCGCTTTTCCCTTTTTTCCTCTTTCCGGTAGTCCTGTTGACCACAGGCGAGATTCCCCTCGGACTTATCCTCAGGAAGGTGGTAATAGTTTCCCCCTTTGCCATCTTCATAGGCATTTTCAATCCTCTGCTGGATTCCACACAAGTAGCAGTATTACCGGGACTAACCCTTGCAGCAGGATGGTTCTCTTTTGCCTCCATCCTGCTTAAATTTATTTTAACCGTCAGCACGGCATTGCTTCTTGTCGCCACAACTTCTTTCCCCACGGTTTGTCATGCTCTTCGTCAACTTGGAATGCCCTCCATTTTCGTATCGCAGCTTCTATTTTTGTACCGCTATATTTTTGTCCTTGCGGAAGAAGCCATGCGCATTGTTCGAGCCCGTGACATGAGGTCATTTGGCCGCAACGGCAAAGATATTAAAGTTTTTATCCGTATCGCGGGGGTTCTTTTTCTCCGAACCGTTGAACGGGCTGAAAGGATTTACTATGCCATGCTGGCCCGTGGTTTTCAGGGAGATATACCGACGTGTAAACGATATCATATCACAATGAGAGATATTGTCTTCGCCGGCTTAGTGGCGGTCTATCTGTTTATCTTCCGGTTTTATCCTGTTTCAGAAATACTTGGCCGATTTTTTCAGGAGTTGTTTTTATGAGTCATCATATTATTGATTTCAAAAACGTGTTTTTCCACTATCCAGACGGAACGGAAGCGCTCAGTAATATTTCCTTCCGCATCACCCACGGCGAAGCGGTCGGTGTCATTGGAGGAAACGGTGCAGGCAAATCCACCCTTCTTTTGCACTTAAACGGCCACCTCCTACCAACATCAGGGACAGTGACAATCGGCGACCTTCATCTCACAGGCAAGACCCGCCAGGAAATTCGCAAAAAAGTCGGCATCGTTTTTCAGAATCCCGACGATCAATTGTTCATGCCCACCGTCTATGATGACGTCGCTTTCGGCCCACTCAACATCGGGTTGGAGGAAGAAGACGTTAAACTGCGGGTTCACGATGCCCTGAATCTGGTTAACTGTTTCGCCCTGCGGGATAAACCGCCGCACCACCTCTCCTGCGGTCAAAAGAGCGCTGTCGCCATCGCTGCGGTTATGGCGTTGGGACCCGATATCCTGGCGATGGATGAACCTACCGCAAATCTCGATCCGAAATCGAGGCGGCTGCTTATCAACCTGCTGAAAACTTTCTCGCACTCGCGGATCATCGCATCTCACGATCTTGACCTGATCATGGATGTATGCTCCCGCTGCATTGTAATTAAAGGAGGAACTGTGGCGGCCGACGGACCGGCAAAAGAAATTCTGTCAAACAAAACGCTGCTCGAAGAAAACAGTCTGGAATTGCCGTTGTCGCTTCAGCGATGTTTAGCAGGTTTTTAAAAACTGTCAGCAACAATTCAATTATCCTGATTTCACGACATTTTCCTTATTTCTTATTATTTTTGTTTGCTCCTTGCCCTGCTGTTTAAGATTATGTTATAGGACAAAAAATTTCCACAGGAGAACGGCATAGATGATTTACAATGAAGATTATGAAACATTACCCAGAGAAGCTCTGGAAGCATTGCAATTAAAGAGACTGCAGCAAGTTGTTAACCGGGTTTATAACAGCGTCGATTTTTATAAAAAATCTTTCCACAAAGCGGGGGTAACCCCGGACGACCTCAAGACTCTCGATGACCTTAAACGATTCCCCTTTGTCACCAAGCAGGATTTGCGGGATAATTATCCATTCGGATTGTTTGCCGTTCCCATGAGCAACGTCGTCCGCCTGCATGCATCGTCGGGAACAACAGGCCGTTCTACCGTCGTCGGCTATACGAAGCGGGACATTGACACATGGGCGGAACTGATAGCACGCTGCCTTGTCGCCGCTAATCTTACCAAGAATGATATCATTCATAATGCTTACGGATATGGTCTGTTCACAGGCGCTCTGGGCGTTCATTACGGTGCGGAAAAGCTTGGAGCAAGCATTATCCCCATGTCCGGCGGCAATACAAAACGGCAGATCATGATTCTTCAGGACTTTGGCCCGACAGCAATCTGCTGCACCCCTTCTTATGCCCTGAATCTGGCTGAGCAGGGACGAGCCATGGGCATCGATATGCGCTCTTTGAAGCTGCGTGTCGGTATTTTCGGTGCCGAACCCTGGAGTGAAGAAATGCGCCAGCAGATCGAAAAAGCCTTTGATATTAAAGCTATGAATATTTATGGTCTTTCCGAAATTATGGGGCCGGGTGTCTCCATGGAGTGCAGCGAAGCGCGGGAAGGCATGCATATTTTTGAAGACCATTTCCTGGTGGAAACCATCAATCCCGAAACGGGAGAAGTTCTTCCTCCCGGCGAATTAGGCGAACTGGTTTTTACAACTCTGACAAAAGAGGCTGTTCCTTTAATCCGTTACAGGACACGCGATATTTCGCGTCTTTATACCGCACCCTGCCGCTGCGGACGAACATCCTACCGCATGGATCGCGTTATGGGGCGAAGCGACGATATGCTTATAATTCGCGGCGTCAATGTATTTCCCTCCCAGATTGAGGCTATCCTGGTGTCCATCGAAGGCCTGGAACCTCACTATCAACTTATTGTTGACCGTGTCGGCAACCTGGACACACTGGAAGTACAGGTGGAAGTTACGGAAAGCCTGTTTGCCAACGCCGACGAAGTGAAAGTATTGCAGAAACTGGAAAAACGCATTTCAGACAACATGAAAGACTATCTCGGGGTTTCGGCTAAAGTAAAGCTTGTGGAGCCAAAAACTATCCAGCGTTCCGAAGGCAAAGCCAGCCGGGTCATTGACAGGCGAAAAATATAATAGCGTATGCCGTCAAGTAAGTATCCTCTTATATTGCTGGTAATAGTATTATTATTTTGGATATGGTCGGGAATCAATCCGCAGGATACGCGCCTGACCTGGGTTTTGGAAACGGCGCCGTTCATGATCGCTCTGCCGATTATGCTCCTTACCTACAGGAGATTTCCCCTGACCAATCTGACCTACACCCTTATCGCCGTCCACGCCATGATACTGATGCTGGGCGGCCACTATTCTTACTCCAAAGTGCCTTTAGGCTTCTGGATGGAGGACTGGTTTGGCTGGACTCGCAACAATTACGACAAAATAGGACACTTCATGCAGGGCTTTGGCCCGGCCATTTACGCGCGTGAAATAATTGCCCGGACTTCACCCGTCAAGTCGGGCAAATGGCTTAACTTCATGTCCGTCGCTGTCCCTCTTGCTTTTTCGGCATTATATGAGATTATCGAGTGGCTAGCTTCCCTTTCCAATCCAACCGACACCGAGGCATTCCTGGGAACACAAGGCTATATCTGGGATACGCAAACCGACATGTTCTGGTGTCTCATAGGTTCGATTGTCGCGCTTCTTTTGCTGACTCGATTGCACGACAAATATCTGTGTCAAATAGATATGAAGGGTGAAGGCTGAATTTTGATATGCCTGTGACTGTAAAAAATATCTTGGCAAATATTCCGGCTGAATTACCTGATGAATTATTTGAAGAAATGCTGTCCGGAAGCAAATTCAGAATGGAGAGAATTGTTTCCCGTGGTCATCATTCGCCGGAGGGATTTTGGTACGATCAGGATGAAAACGAATGGGTGATTCTCCTGCAGGGAAGCGCAGTCTTAATTTTTGAAGGAAAAGAAGAACCGGTTGTTTTGCACCCCGGTGACTGCATTCTTATTTCCCGGCACCGGAGACACAGAGTGGAATGGACTGATCCTGATCAGGACACAATTTGGTTGGCTTTATTTTATAAATGAAGATTATGCGTTTGGCTTGGCCGCTCGATCTGGCAAGCTTTTATTTTCAGCGAAAAATTCGAGGGCACAAGATTCCCCTGCTCGCGAGTTTTAAGGTTACCTACCGCTGCAATCTCGCCTGCCGGGCCTGCCCTTTTCATCTGCGCGCCGATGACGAAAACAGCCGTATGTCGTGGAATACGGCCGTTGCGGCCATGGAATCTCTTCGCCGGATGGGAACCCGCATCATCGTCTTTGAAGGCGGCGAACCGCTTTTGTGGCGGGACGGCCCTTACCGTCTGCATGATCTGGTGCTCTATGCCCGGAAGCGCTTTTTTCGCGTCGCGGTAACAACCAACGGAACGCTGCCTTTGGACATTCCCGCCGATATTCTCTGGATAAGCCTCGACGGCATGAAAGAAGCTCACGATAAACTGCGGAGCAACTCCTTTGACCGTGTTTGCTCGAACCTCAAAGCCACGAAACATCCCAGGGTTTTTGTCCATTGCACTTTGAATCGCATCAACTGGCGGGATGCGGAATCTCTGGCGAGTTATGTACAACATATGCCGACCGTAAAGGGAATAACCTTCCAGTTTTTCTATCCTTATAATCAGGGAGAAGATGACCTTGCTTTAACCGCAGAAGAACGCCGTGCCGTTATTGATAAATTAATCGAACTTAAAAAACGGGGCTTTCCTATTCTGAATTCCTCAGGCAGGCTTAAGGCCATGATTGACAACAGATGGCGCTGCCACGACGATATCCTGATCAATGTCGATCCGGACGGCACAATCACCAAAGGCTGCTATGTAAAAAGCCGCGGCGAAATCAACTGCGATTCGTGTGGATTCACTCCTGTCGCCGAGGCCTCCGGCGCACTGGACTTAATTCCCGGTTCCATCCTGGCGGGCTGGCGGCTGTTTCTCAAGTCATAAAAAATTTATTATACCATTTCCAAATCAAAGATGATATTGCGGCGGCAAGGAGGAGGTGACGAGGCGTGGTTCGACAAGCTCACCATGATTGAATATAAGTTTTAAGCCTGTCCTGAGCCTGTCGAAGGGCCAACAAAGATAGCGCTTGATTTAGAAATAGAATTACATTTCGTTTTAACTTGTACATTAGAAAGAATACCTGTATCTTTTATTACGGACGTATTTGGCAGGAGTCGGATTATGAAGATATCAGAATGGTTGGGTGAAAAGGAAGAAGATGGTTTTGTGGAGTTTTTTCACCAGGAATAAAAATCTCGCCCTGCAAACAGCCAAAGCGCACATTAAACAACCTTTTTAAAAAGTACTCATGTTTAACTGTAGAGGTGACTAATGACTGAAAGTAAAGACCATGAACAAAAACCCGGCCCGGATACTGCAAATCTTCTGGAGAAGCCGGCCGAAAATGACCCGGAATCAGCCAAAGCAATCGCAGAAGAAGCATTAAAAAAAGTGGAAACGCTTTTGGCGGAAAACACCAAATTGCGTAAAAAGTTAAAATCGATTGATGAAATCTTTAGCAGGTATGAACATTTAGACGGATATATGGAAAAGTATGGTTTCAATACCGAACTTGAACGGGATATGTGGCGGGCAATCAGACAAATTACAAAAGAGTAAATATAACAAAGACCTATTCGGCTGCCTTGTCACCAGTGCCGGTCATACTGAGCGCACAGTGCTGGACACCCTTGATGGCCTTCAGTGAATCGGCAAGCTTCAGGACGTTCTTCACTCGCCCTTTGACCGCAACAATTTCCAGACAATTATGGTGATCAAGATGAACATGCTGACTGGAGATGATGACATCCTGGCTGTCATGCTGAATATCGGTAATTTTGTTCAGGAGCTCTCTTGTGTGGTGATCATAGATGAAGGTGATAGCACCTGCAACTTCTCCGCCCGTTTCCCACTCCTCCTTCAGTAACTCCTGGCGAATCATGTCCCGGAGCGACTCTGAGCGGTTGGTATATTTTCGGCGATGGATCAGTTCGTCAAATCTTTGCAAAAGATCTTCTTCCAGAGAGACACCAAAACGAACCAGCTTAGACATAAGATTTCCTCCAGGATGTTTAGAATACCTGAAATATATAGAAGACACCTTGCAGAGGTCAAGAGTAATTTACAAAAACATCATTTTATTAGGGACTTAATTCCATTTCCAAATCAATGATGCTACCGCGTCGGCTAGGAGGAGGCGACGAGGCGTGGTTTTACAGGCTCACCATGATTGACTATCAGATTTAAGACTGCCCTGAGCCTGTCGAAAGGCCAACAAAGGTAGCGCTTGATTTGAAAATGGAATAAGATAAAATTTCCTGCCTTCGATATCAATTACGGCGCAGCCCGTATTGTAAATAATTTTATCTTTTATTCTCCCTTGTCATTCGCTGTATTCCTTTATCAACCTCGAACCATATATAAAAAAAGCCATGGCATAGAATGCAATAACACCCAGAGATATCCAGGCCTCCGTATCCATGGTCGCCTTCCTGATCAGGATATTGGCGTGCGTCAGGGGCAGAATTTGGATCACCGGTTGGAACAAAACAGGTATTTTATCAATGGGAAAAAATGTCCCGCTGAAGAAGGCCATAGGCATAATCAGAAAATTGGAATAGGTGGCTGTATCTTCGTGCGACTTGGCCCGCATCCCGACGATGACACCGAGATTAGCAAACAGAAAACTGTTTAATAATAAGGTTAAGATAAATATCGGGCCGGGGAAAAAATCCGGACTGGCGATGAACCCGACGGCAACAATCAATAAGGAAGCAAAAAGCCCCCTGAACATGGCGGCCAGAACCTCACCGGTCATGATGGCGGACGCTTTAACAGGCGCCTGAACGAAAATCTGAAAAGTCTTGAAATAGATCCGGTCGATAGCCAGGGCACCCGAAACCCAGCTGTAGGAATTGTTCATGGAACTCATGGCGGCCAATCCTGGAATGAGAAACCCCAGATAATCCCCTTCCCCTATTCTGACACTGCGTCCCAGACCGAAGCCGAAGGCGATAAGGTAAATAATCGGCACAAGCATTGTCGAAAAAAGATAACCGAGTCTGAAGAGCTTGCGGCGGAAATGGATCATCTCTTTCAAAAATACCGGATACCAGGCTGCGTTGATCATTCGATGCGTTCTCCCGTCAATTGAATAAATACATCTTCCAGATTAGTCTTACGGATAATCACATTCCCTGTGTAACCCGTGGCGATTTTATTGGCGTCTTCGCGGGTTGGGCAGATTTGCTGCTGTAATTTCCCTTCAGCGTCAATGCACTCCACAACATAATCGCCGATACTGTTTTTCAGATTTTCCGGCGTGTCGAGGGCGATAAGTTTTCCGTGATTCATGACACCCACACGACGGCACAGAGCGTCGGCCTCTTCAATATAATGGGTTGTCAGAACAACTGTCTGGCCGTAGAGTTCTGTTTTGCGGATCATATCCCACATCTGCCTCCGGATCTGCGGGTCCAGACCAATTGACGGCTCGTCCAGAAAAAGAACCGAAGGTTGCGACAACAGGGCACGCGCCAGAAGAAGCCGCCGCTGCATTCCTCCGGAAAAACCGGATACGACAGTGTCGCGTCTGTCCCACAGGGTTACCATCTTGAGGCTGTCTTCGATTTTTCTTTTCCGGTCGGCAACGTTGTGGAGCATGGAGTAAATATCAAGATTTTCCCGGGCCGTCAGATCCCGGTCGAGATTATTTTCCTGCGGCACTACTCCGATCCGTTTTTTAATCTCGTAGCTTTCCCGGACAACATCAAAACCATCGATTGTGCAATGGCCGGCGTCGGGCTTCGTCAAAGTTGTCAGAACTTTGATGGTTGTTGTTTTCCCCGCGCCGTTGGGCCCGAGAAGCCCGAAAACTTCTCCTTTATCTATTGTGAGATTTAGGTTGTCCACAGCGCGGACGCTGCCGTAGTTTTTAGTAAGGTTATTTATTTCGATCATAATGCCGCCTCCGGGCAGATAATATAGATCCTGATCGTGGAAAGTGATAAGAATATTCAGACTCTTTTGCCGCACAATACCCTGCACTTTACTTAATAGCAGAATCTGGTTGCGAAAGTCGAGATGATAAGTTGGTTTGTCCAGAATTAAAATAGATATAAAAGACTATAGACAATACCATAATATTAAGATATTTGTCGGCCATCTAACGTCCATTCATAATATTTCTATAATTTATAATATTGAGGTGAAAATTGACGGCATTACAGGCAACAATATTGGGTTTAGTTCAAGGTCTGGGAGAATTTCTACCCATATCCAGTTCAGCGCATCTGGTGTTGGTTCCCTGGCTTTTTAAATGGGAAGACCCGGGCCTTACATTTGATATTGCTCTGCATTTTGGCACACTGGTCGCCGTGGCGCTCTATTTCTGGCAAGACTGGTTGCGATTACTTTCCAAAGGATTTACCGATATAAAAAGTGCAGACGGAAAGTTGTTCTGGTATCTTGTTTTAGCAACTATTCCCGGCGCGGCAATCGGTTTTATACTGGAAGAACACGCCGAAACAATATTCCGCAATCCGGTATTAATCGCTTTCATGCTGGTTTTACTTGGGGTTATTTTGTATTGGGCCGACCGGCGGGGCGCTCAAAAAACTGATGTTTCTCATATAACATTAAAGACCAGTTTTCTCATCGGCCTGTCTCAGGCGCTGGCGATAATTCCCGGGGTTTCGCGCTCCGGAATTACAATGACCACTGCCCTGCTGCTCGGTATGACCAGAGTGGGAGCCGCCCGCTTTTCGTTTTTGCTTTCAGCTCCGATTATTTTCGGCGCAGCCGCCATCAAGATGCCTCAAATTATTGCCAATCCGTCGTTGATTACAACCGAATTCATCATCGGCATGGTGGTTTCCTGTATCACCGGCATTGCCAGCATCGGATTCCTGCTGCACTATGTCCAGGTAAAAACTTTCCTGCCTTTTGTCTGGTATAGATTTTTTCTAGGCGCACTGATTATTTCCGTGGTTATTTTCCGGTAATAAAGAATTATTACCGGCGCTGGAAGTAAAATTGAAATTACGTACATCGATTGCCAATACGTATAATATTATTTGGTAATTTTTCACTGCCTTGTCAAGAAACAAGTTAATACATTAACAACGTTCTTCTCTTTACTACTATCTGTATTTGACCTGAAAAAAAATTTATGGTAAGCAACTAAACGTTATTTTAGAGAGCAGAATTATTAAAGCGTTAGTTTATTCTTTTTCCTAACATCGAAGCTGACATTCTTGGTCAAACATAGAAAGTGTGAAATAGATGCGTCCGGAAGTTCTTATAAGTGAAGTTGCTTCCAGGGTAAAGGGAAAATTTCTGCATCAGGGAAACAGAAGATTTGTAAAATGGGTTGTGGCATCCAGTCTGATGAGCGATATTCTGACGACGGATGAAGAGGACATCCTGCTGCTCAGCAATCTCAATACAGCGCAAGTCGTGCGCACTGCGGACATGATCGGCGCCAATGCCATTATGATCGCCGGCGGAAAACCTGTTCCACAGGACATGCTTGATCTGGCCCGCGAACTGGATATATCCCTTATCGGTACCGACTACCCCATTTTCGAAACGTGCTTTCATCTTGCACCACTCTTTAATATAGAAATGAAGTAATCAGATATGTTACCGTTCCCCGGAAATGAAACACCCACTACCATCCAGGAAGTCATCCTTCGCCTAAAGGTAAAGGATGCCACAAAAAAGCAGGTATTTACGGCCAGAAAGACTGACTCCCTCCGCCACATTCAGAGAATGATGCGGGATAAAAGTATATCCGCTGTTCCCATTCTCGAGGACGACCTGCTCGTCGGTATGATCAGTTTGAGAGATATTATTACCGCCCTCGATAAGTCCTATATTAACGATGCGGCGGAAAAACACATGGCAAAATCCCTCATTATCCTTGAAGATGAAATGCCGCTTTCCTACGCAATTCCCTTCTTTGACAAGTACTCCTACCATCGGTTCCCGGTAGTCGATAAGGACAAGCGCCTTTCCGGCATCCTCTCCAGTCGTGATATTTTGCTGGCACTGCTGCGCGAGTTGAACAATGAAATCATCGAACTGGAAAAAATGATCAACGCCGAGCCCGCCGATCAGCTGAACAAGATCAAGCGGGAATTTATCGTTAAGAAATTCGACTTTGAAAATGCCGGCCGTGCGTCGTTTGAATTAAAGAAAGTTTTAAAAAACATCAACGCCCCGCGGCAAACCATCCGGAAAGCTTCCGTCGCCGCCTATGAACTGGAAATCAATATCGCAATCCATTCCGAGGGTGGTATCCTCACGTTTGAAATCGACGACAAAAATATTGTCATAACCGCCAGAGACAAAGGTCCGGGAATCGAAGATATCAATCTTGCCCTCCAGCCGGGTTATTCGACGGCAAGCGATTGGATTCGTTCGATGGGATTCGGTGCGGGCATGGGACTGGCAAACACCAAAAAGGTTTCAGACGACTTTACCATCGAGTCCAACCCGAAAAATGGTTCTTTAATCCAATCAACCATCCATCTCCATTCCCCGGAAGAATCGGACGACGCATAATTCCATTTCTAAATCAATGATGATACCGCGGCGGCTAGGAGGAGGCGACGAGGCGTGGTTCGACAAGCTCACCATGATTGACTATCAGCTTTAAGCCTGTCCTGAGCCTGTCGAAGGGCCAACAAAGGTAGCGCTTGATTTAGAAATGGCATAAGAAGAAGGCGGACGCTGTTTCTTTTGTGGTTCATCTTCTTTCTTGAATGTTAAAGATACGCGAGTTGTTACTCTGTCCTAAAAAAGTCACCTTTGTTTGGCCGAAAGCGTCAATCGATCTCATGACGTGTTGCATCGTTATCTGATACCTTCCGGGACTTATATCGGCAGGAATTCGCGCCCGAATCTGTCGGTCGGTAGAGGACTCAACCATCATCCTATGCAAATGGGTGACACCACCACTCACAGATACAAGTGAGGGGTGCGATATCACAGTTGAATTTGGCGCCCATTGCATGGCTTGCGGCACAAAACTTACAGTAACATCAATCCAACCTCCAGGATATGCATTACTGGTGTCAACTCCCTCAATGGTAAGATTCCATCTGCAGGGACGGTGTCCGATTGATGACCTTTCATACTCACTATCGATCCGTTGGCTGCGGACTTCACATTCTCTCTTGATAATGCTGTTCTTCAGTTCCTCAATCGATCCACCTTTCACAGCGGGTGGCGGCGGCTGGGTAAAACTTACTCGTGGAATTACCACCAAGGCGAAACTTACAAGCAGGCTGGCTATTATTAAATTTACATGCATCTTCATGACGACCTCCTCCGGGGGATGCTACACAATGGAAAAATCAGCCGCGAGGTAACGGGGCGGCTACATCAAATTGTTAGCCTTCATCTTGCTTCTCACCATCCGGCTTTGACCGAAATCTTGCTACAGTCATTTCAAACCCGCTATCGGCAACTAGTTTAGTGAATTCTTGATCATCAAAATAGGAGGCTTGTGTCTTTAATGACATAGATGGAAGCTTTGTGATCATCCAGATTACTGCTATGGACTGTGCGATGACCAGAAATACACTGATATAGAGCGTGTTAAGGGGAAAGTATATCTCCTCTGCCGAGAATAGCTTGTTCGAACCCGCAATGATTACGACAAAGGAAATGAGAATAAATATGAATACGGGCGACAGGTAAAAAAACCTTTCCCATCTGTGAGTACCTAGTCCCTCCTGAGATTTCATCATCATAGATCGAATCGGAGGTATCTCTTTATCATCCTTCTCGATCTTCAGTCCCACTATGAACACCGAAGTCAGAAGCCTATGAAATACTAATTGATCCATTACCCATAAGGTAATCATGCCGAAACAACCCATAGTCGCAACGACAACGATTAAGAATCCTAAAGGCAAAGGCCATGTTTCATAATTATATGAGCTAAATAACCACCCCATTGCTCCGAGTGAAGCTAGTAGCCATGCAGATGCAAGGCCCCTGATCCCAGCAGAACTGGAATTATAGCGTTCCTCCATTTCCGATAGTTTCCAGTAACGTTCAAATTTATCCATTGCACACCTCAATAACTCCCGCTGACCCGAGAGGCTAACGGAGCCGCGATCGGCTCGAGCGGATGTTCCGCAATTTAATGAATATTCTACAAAAACATTACCGGTTCTTTCCGCCCTTGAAGTGCACCACTCAACCGAATTGCTATATTCTTGACCATGTCATTCTTTATTCTTCGTGCACCTGCGGGGCAGTTCTTAATGCAGGCGTGACACAAAATGCATTTGCTTTGGTCAACCGATGCGCTGTGTTCGAAGTTAATGGCACCAACAGGGCAAAGCTGGGCACACTCTCCACATTGAACACAAGTGCTGTCAACAGAAACAAGGTCCACACCGGAAAGATTTTTCTTGCTGTCTCCCATATCAATATAAGGGTATTGGCCAGGCACTGAAATATCGCTGATTTGATCGATTGATGGAAGCGATATGATCTTTTTTCTTATTTCCTCGCCAAATGATTGGGCATGCAAAAGATCGGCGGAATCAGGGCGGCCAGCCGCAATAGGTGTTTCCGAACTAGAGAAGGAATGTTCTCCAATGTATGCACCACAGGCAATGGGTTTGCATCCATTGTTTACCATGGTTTCTTTAAGTTCGAGGAGGGCATCATCATATTCTCGATTACCATAGACAACAATACAAACCGCAGGAGTATTATGACCTTTAATTGTATTCAACCATTCCATTGCATTTGCTTGCCCCCTGCCAAAGTAAACAGGCACGCCGACGATAAGCAATTCGTCTTCTGATGTCTCAACTTGTCGTTTTCTATTTTCCGGTTTAGTAATATCAACTAGCTCTACGGAGTTATGATTTATTCCCCGTGCGATTTCTTCAATAATCTTTTTTGTTGTTCCTGTGGGCGAAAAGTAAACGAGTTTCAGAGATTCTATTTTCATTGTATTCCATCCGTTAAAAAGTATGAGCCTTTGCAGAATGAAAATTGTTTATATGGATCATTGTGAATATTGCAAACGCCGACAGTGCTGTAAGTATAAAACACCCCTGCAGAAAACGCAATTACGAAGTCATATGAGTATAGATCATCATTGTTTTTAGATCTTTATGACCAAGAAGACTGCAAACGGTCAAATCCAAATCTTTATTCTTGGCATTTAGCAAGGAAAAATATCTTACCTTTGAAGATATGAAGAGGTAAATATGGTAAATGTCAAGA
>JBDKVD010000122.1:0-4449 GCA_039679325.1 Smithella sp. | reverse complement strand
AAGAAAGACAGCGTTTCTGCTTTTTCTTCGCCGCTACAACAATTTCATTAATTACTGCCGTGTTCACCATATACAGCAAATCATCTTCCGGTCAAATGCCCCAAACCGTTTACTTCTTTTCTGCGGCGAGGTAGCCGCGCGCCAGATTGACATTGACATGAATAACGCCTGCATTCATATCTTTCATCGGATAACTATCTGTAATTACCGGAAGATTGTCGGCGTCAGCCTGGGTTTTAATGACCGATCCGGCGGGAACGTAGCGGCCGTCGGCGACTTTAACGCCCATCAAAACCGACGCCGGCTCCAGAACGCAATTTTTCCCGACAAAAGACTTGAATACCAGTGATTTCATTCCCACAAACGTATTATCCAGCACAACCGCCGGTCCGTGAATCTGCACCTGATGCGCCAGAGATACACGGCTGCCGACGTAGACGGCATATTTTTTCCCGTCCACTTCCATCAAATTCTTCTCTATCTCTTTACCATTCATTTGTGTTTCCAGGGCATGGATAACGACGCCGTCCTGGACATTGGAATCATCGCCAACGAAGAGAGGCTGCCCCTCGTCCCCGCGCACCGAAGCACAAGGTGATACCATGATATTTTTTCCCAGAATAACATTGCCGATAACCGCCGCCAGGGGATGTACGTGGCATGTAGGATCGATAACAGGTTCCAACGTCTGAGCGCTAAAATCAGTAACAACATTTTTCCCAATCATTTTCTTATCTCCATACGTAATTTATTTTTACCGAGAAATTTCGGTTTTCTCTTTTTCGCGTCTGATCAATTCCCGCCAGACTTCTTGAACTCTTTTTTGAGTATCGGCAATCGATGACTGATTATTGATTACAATATCCGCCAAACCGACCTTATCGCCGATGGGCATCTGATTTTTCAGCCTTTTTTGAGCCTCTTCCTTTGTCATACCGTTGCGGGCCATAAGCCGGACAATTTGTTCTTCGGGCGGTATCATCACAACAACCGTCAGGTCAAACAAAGACTGCATCCGCGCCTCAAACAAAAGAGGAATATCAGACAGAACAATTGCCCGGGGATCACTGGTTGCTATCCTTTTCAGGCGAGTCTGCCATTCCTCATAGACGCAGGGATGGACAATATTATTTAACGCTTGGAGCTTCTCCGGATGATTGAAAACAATGGCGGCGACTTTATTCCGATCGATCTTTTGATCCTGCCCTAAAATATCATCCCCAAAATAATCGATAATTTTTCGCCAGGCGGGTGCTCCAGGCTCCTGAACTTCATGGGCAAGCTTATCAAGATCGATCAGATAAGCTCCCAAACGAACAAACATCTCCGCAACAGTTGATTTTCCGCAGGCTATACCGCCCGTCAATCCTACATTTAACATTATTTAGCGTTCATTTTATAGATGATCAGCAAGCCGTCCAGGGTCAGCATTTCCTCTATTTTATCGATAGATTTTGTCTCCTTTGCAACCACCTTGGCCAATCCTCCGGTGGCGATGACCAGTGGTTCGGTTTTCACTTCCGCCTTTATGCGTTCTACGATACCATCGACAAGTCCTGCATAACCGAACATTATACCCGCCTGCATTGCAGATATCGTATCCTTGGTAATAATTGTTTTCGGCCTGCTGAATTCAACCCGCGGCAGTTTGGCTGCCCGCTGGAAAAGGGCTTCGCTCGAAATTACAATTCCCGGAGCAATGCAGCCGCCCATATACTCGCCTTTTTTAGATATATAATCAAAGGTCGTTGCCGTTCCAAAATCAACAATGATAGATTCCTGCTTATATTTTTGATAGGCGGCAACAGCATTGACAATTCTATCGGCACCCACTTCCTTGGGATTGTCATAAAAAATCGGCATCCCAGTTTTGATCCCCGGACCGATGATCATTGGTTTAATATTGAAATATTTGATACTCAGCAGCTCCAGAATATTGAGCATCGGCGGTACGACACAGGATATGATGATACCGGTAACAGCCCTTATTCTCTTGGTTTTACTTCGGCTCGATCTGTACAGATTATAGATGAGCATACCATATTCATCAACGGTATGGCCTATGACTGTACGGATGCGCCAGTCATAAATGAGCTCGTCACCATCATATAAACCCAAAACAGTATTGGTATTGCCCACATCAATTACTAACAACATATTTAATTTACTCTCCTTATATAAAAACGTTACAACTTCGGCAAAACAAAGGATTGCAGACCCTTGTTCAATATTGTTGCGTCGCCCGCAGAAATTTTCAGCTTTTTGTTATCCGGCGTAAGAATTATCAACGAGCCGTCATCGGCGAGATCAATAGCTTTTCCAATGATTTTTTCATTCTGAAACATTATTTGAACATCCTGTCCGATCATCGGCGCCAAATCAAGCCACCTTTCCTTAATGGCAGCAAAACCATTTTGCAACAGTTTTTTATACCATTTCGCGAAATTTTCATACAGGCTGATTATCAGATCATGGCGGTTAATCTCCCGCCCTGTTTCTGAGCTTAAAGACATGGCAGTATCAATTATTTCCACCGGAAATTGATTTTGCCGGATATTCACATTGATGCCTATCCCCACCACAACAAAATCCACATCTTCCCCGGCGGTTTTCATTTGCGCCAGAATGCCGCAGATTTTCCTGCCAGTAACCAGAACATCGTTGGGCCATTTAAGCTCTACCCGCCCGGAACAATGCTGTTTAAGAAGTTCAGCCACGGCCACACCGGCAACTAGTGAAATCTGTGGAGCATCGACAGGTTTTAGATTTGGACGCAGGATAAGTGAAGTGTAGATGTTGGAACCGGCAGGTGAGTGCCAGACTCGCGCCATCCGCCCCTTGCCTTTGGTCTGGCTGTCGGCAAGAACTACCGTTCCTTCCGGCAATCCTTCCACCCCCAGACGGAAGGCATCATCATTGGTTGAGCCGGTTTGATGATAATAATAAAGCTTATGCCCTATTAATTTTCCGGTCAGGCTCTTTCTAAGGAAATCTTCATTCCAATCCATATTGCATACTGATATTACAGATCAAATAAGAACGTCAAGGGGAATTTATCCAGTAATAATTTGATTCCTTAAATAAAATATATTATTTTAATTCCGTTAGCTGAACCAGCAGAAGAGATCAAGTACGTACGTTAATTGTTGGGAATTATAATCAACAAAGGGAGGAGAATTGAAATGAGGAGACTAATGTTAATCATCATGGTAATGACTATGTTGGTTGCAGGAAGCGCAGGTGCCGGGGAGTTTACCCTGACAAGCAACGACATGGAAGGACAGTTGACTTTGACTCAGGTGTTTTCCGGATTTGGCTGCAGTGGAAAGAATATTTCACCCTCGCTGAAATGGATCAATGCGCCCCGCAATACAAAAAGCTTTGCAGTTACCGTCTATGACCCTGACGCTCCTACCGGCAGTGGATGGTGGCACTGGGTGATTTTTAACATCCCGGCCGGTGTTAATGAATTGAAAGCAAATGCAGGGCAAATTGAAAAGAAGCTGGCTCCCGCAGGAAGCATCCAAAGCATCACGGACTTCGGCAAACCGGGATTCGGCGGCGCCTGTCCTCCACAGGGAGACAAGGCGCACCGTTATATATTCACTGTTTATGCTCTCAGTACGGAAAAATTGGATCTGGACGAAAAAACACCTCCTGCAATGGTGGGATATTTTTTAAACAACTACACCATCGCCAGGGCGTCTCTCGTATCGTACTATGGGCGTTAAGTTACCGGCATTGCCTTATACCAGCAAATCTTCGGACAACAGCGGTCAAATATTTTGATGCACAACTTCTCTTGACGTCCGTTGCGAAAAATTTTAAATCGGGGTGGCCGGAAATTCCGGCGCAATAATAAAGAATTGGCAGGTAAGATATGGAATGCAAAAAAGAATCTAATTTAAAGACGTGCAAATGCTCTTACGAACCATGCAGCAGGAAAGGAATCTGCTGTGATTGCATAGCATATCATCTTCCTAAAAGACAGTTGCCGGGATGCTTTTTTTCGAAGGACGCGGAAAAAACATATGATCGGTCATTTGAGCATTTTGCCAACCTGGTTGCCAAACGGCTTATATAGGCAAATCAGCCAGACTGGTTTTCAATTATACCATTCTAATTGAGACAAGAGTTTTTTATGCTTTAAAATATTGCATAGCCGGTTTTACCGGACAGGAGGATCAGGATGGTCAGAAAGAAGAAATCCGGCGTAGGGGAGCCTGCGGCTCCGCCTCAAGAAGAGACGAAGCCTATCGCGGATGCGGAAACAGCGGTGGTGAAGAAAAGTTTTCCCGTCGTGGGCATCGGCGCGTCGGCAGGGGGGCTGGCGGCATTCGAGGCGTTCTTTTCCGGCATGCCCGCCGGCGCCGATCCCGACATGGCCTTTATCCTGGTGCAGCACCTGGCCCCGGACCACAAGAGCATTCTCACCGACCTGGTCAAACG
>JBDKVD010000121.1:0-14448 GCA_039679325.1 Smithella sp. | reverse complement strand
ACGAGTTTTTCTTCCTCGTCAAGTTCAATCAACTTAACGCCTTGAGTGACGCGGTGATTGATCGGGATTTCCTGTACCTTGAGGCGGATCACTTTTCCGCTGTTGCTGATCAGCATAATATTTTCTTCACCCATGACCTGCAATACGCCGGAAACGTTTCCCACTTTGGAAACCGTTTTCAAATTGATTGTTCCTTTGCCGGCTCGCGACTGGACCCGATACTCTTCGATGGGCGTGCATTTACCGTAGCCGTTTTCGGAAACAGTGAGCATGAATGTCCCGGTTGCGGGAATTTCCACGCCGATAACATCGTCGCCTTCATCCAGCTTAATACCGTGCACACCGCGGGCTGTTCTTCCCATGTCGCGGACATCATCTTCTTTGAAACGGATAGCCATCCCCAGTCTGGTTGCCAGGAAAATATCCTGATTGCCCATTGTCAAATGAACATCAACCAGTTCATCGCCTTCATCAATGGAAAGGGCAATGATGCCCCCGGAACGTGGATTGGAATACGCAGTAAGATCGGTTTTCTTAATAATTCCTTTTTTCGTAACCATAACCACGAATTTATCGGCAACAAACTCACGTACCGGCAGGGTTGCGCTTACGCGTTCCCCCGGAGCCAGATTTAACAGATTAACAATCGCCTTGCCTTTAGCGGCACGGCCCGCCTGCGGCAACTGATAAACTTTCAGCCAGTGTACCTTTCCCGTATTGGTAAAAATAAGCAGGTAGTGATGTGTCGAGGCAATAAAGATTTTTTCCACAAAATCTTCTTCCTTGGTCCCCATGCCCATTTTACCGCGCCCGCCGCGGTGCTGGCTTTTGTAAAGAGTTACCGGGTTGCGCTTGATATAGCCGGAATGAGAGATTGTCACCATCATGTCTTCTTCGACAATCATATCTTCAATATTGATGTCGTCGGTGGAGGCCACAATTTCCGTCCGGCGCTCGTCACCGTAACGGTCTTTAATTTCCTGAAGTTCGTCAATGATCACCTGCAGCACTTTTTGCGGATCAGCCAGGATACCGGCAAGCCTTGCAATCAATGCCGTCACCTCGGCATACTCTGCATCAATTTTTTCCCGTTCCAGTCCGGTCAGGCGTTGCAGCCGCATTTCCAGAATGGCTTTGGCCTGAATTTCCGATAACTTAAACCCTGCACATAACGCCACCGACGCTTCGGCTGCGTTTTTCGACGCCTTGATAACTTTGATTATTTCATCGATGTTGTTCAGGGCGATAATGTAGCCTTCTAAAATGTGCGCCCGTTCCTTGGCGCGGGTCAATTCAAACTGTGTGCGGCGAACGACCACTTCCTGCCGGAAGGCAACGAATTTCTCGAGAACCTCTTTGATATTAAAAACCTGTGGACGTCCTTCGGAAATCGCCAGCATGTTAATGCCGAAAGAGACTTCCATTTGCGTAAATTTATATAGCTGATTGAGAATGACCGCGGAATTCTCATCACGCTTGAGATCAATGACCACGCGGATACCTTCACGGTCCGATTCATCACGTAAATCCGAAATACCGCCGATTTTCTTGTCGCGCACCAGTTCGGCTATTTTTTCGATCAGCGACGCCTTATTGACCTGATACGGCAATTCGGTCACAACAATCGTTTCCCTGTCGTTGCGGGCATTCTTTTCAATCAGCGACCGCGCCCGGACACGGATAATGCCCCGGCCTGTTTTGTAAGCGGACAAAATTCCTTCGCGGCCGTTGATAAAGCCGGCAGTCGGAAAATCCGGTCCGGGGATATGACGCATCAGTTGCTCAATAGAAATTTCCGGATTATTAATAAGAGCAATGGTGCCGCTGATGATTTCCGTCAGATTGTGGGGCGGAATATTGGTCGCCATACCGACGGCGATGCCCGACGTTCCGTTCAACAGTAAAAGTGGAAGGCGCGTCGCCAGAATCGACGGCTCCTGCAGTGATTCATCGTAGTTGGGAACGAAATCGACCGTATTTTTTTCCAGGTCGGCCATTACTTCATCGGCAATTCGCGCGAGACGACTTTCCGTGTAACGCATGGCCGCGGGCGGATCGCCGTCAATCGAACCGAAGTTACCCTGTCCATCGATCAGCATGTAGCGCAGAGAAAAATCCTGCGCCATACGCACCAGCGTGTCATAAATGGCCGCATCGCCGTGCGGATGATATTTACCCATGATATCGCCGACAATACGAGCGCATTTCTTGTAGGGTTTATTGTGGCGGTAGCCCATTTCATACATGGAATACAAAATCCGTCGGTGGACCGGTTTGAGGCCGTCACGGACATCGGGAAGCGCCCGGCCGATGATGACGCTCATGGAGTAATCCATGTAGGATTGTCTCATTTCATCTTCTATATTCACCATGGTCAGCTTTTGGTGGATATCTCGTTCCATTGTGTTTCTTCCTCTCTAAAACAGCATATATAAAGTTCTATTCGATAGAACAGCCGGTATAATTTTTTTATTCTGGCTGGATTTTAAATATCTAAATTATTGACATTCATGGCATTTTGGAAAATAAATTCGCGGCGCGGCTCCACCTGATCGCCCATGAGTGTGGTAAAGATTTCATCGGCGACAACTGCATCTTCGACACTCACCTGCAGAAGAGTCCGCTTTTCGGGATTCATTGTTGTTTCCCAGAGCTGCTCCGGATTCATTTCACCAAGCCCCTTGTAGCGTTGCACGGTCATGCCTTTTTTACCCAGATTGACAATATGATCCACCAGAGCTTTGGCGCTTTCCAAACTAATCGGTGCGGATGATTCATCTCCCCTATCCTGATAGGGAGCCTCTCCGATAATCGATACCTGAGATAAAAGGGATCTTATTTCCGTAAATTGCGGCGTGCGAAGAGTTTCTCGGTCCATGCACATTGCATGGGTTTGACCGTTTTTCTTCAGGCTGAAGACAATTTTAAATCCGCCGTGATCCTGATCAGTGTCTATTTGAAAATTGGCCAGACTAGTACCGATTACGCCGACTGTTCTTGCGGCAATAGGCAAAAGCAGTTTATCATCTTTAAAACTTTCATCGGTTAAAGTGGGATCTCCGGCCAGGATACGGATTATCTGTCTGTCGCGTCCTTCCCTTTCAAAGCGATTAATCAAGTCCTCAATCCGCATCACTTTTTTAATCAAAGTGAGTAATTTATTGCCGGTCGCCGGGAAGGGAGTGCCGTCGCCCATTGCCAATTTGACCCTTTCCACTCCATTTTCCAGAATATAATTTCTCATACTGTCTTCATTTTGAATATACAGCTCTTTTTTCTTGTCCACCACTTTATAAAGCGGCGGCTGAGCAATAAATAAATAACCTCTTTCGATCAATTCCCGCATCTGACGGAAGAAGAACGTTAAAAGCAGTGTGCGGATATGAGCGCCGTCCACATCCGCATCGGTCATGATAATGACTTTATGATAACGGAGTTTACTGACATCATAATCGTCAGCGCCAATACCGGCTCCAAAAGCCGTAACCATCGTTCTTATTTCTTCATTTTGCAGCATTTTATCAAAACGGGCTTTTTCCACATTGAGAACTTTACCGCGCAACGGTAAAATTGCCTGGTTCTTCCTGTCTCTGCCCTGCTTGGCGGAACCACCTGCCGAATCTCCCTCTACCAGATAAATTTCACTCAGCGCCGGATCTTTTTCCTGACAGTCGGCAAGTTTTCCCGGCAGTGCTCCTACTTCCAACGCGCTTTTACGCCGCGTCAATTCCCGGGCACGACGAGCCGCTTCCCGGGCGCGGGCCGCTTCCATGCATTTATTGAGTATTTGTTTGGCAATCGATGGATTTTCTTCCAGATAAGTGCCGATTTTTTCGTAAATAATCCCTTCCACCAGGCCGCGCACTTCGCTGTTGCCCAACTTGGTTTTTGTCTGTCCTTCGAATTGCGGATTCTTTACCTTGACGCTGATTACACAAGCCAGACCTTCACGCAAGTCCTCGCCACGCAATGATTCTTTGCCGTCTTTGATTATTTTGTTATTAGTGGCGTAATTGTTAAAAACACGGGTCAGCGCCGAGCGGAAACCAACCAGATGTGTTCCCCCCTCGGTTGTATTTATACTGTTGGCAAATGCAAAAATGTTTTCCAGGTAGGTTTCGTTATATTGCAGGGCAACTTCGACAGAGCAATCTTCTTTTGCACCGGTTACGTAAATTGGGTCTTTATGCAAAACTTTTTTATTGCGGTTGATATATTCCACAAAAGAAATAATTCCGCCTTTGTAGAAAAATTCGCTGCTCTTATCAGTCCGTTCATCGGTTAATATTATTTTAATCCCGGAATTAAGAAACGCTAATTCCCTTAAACGATTGGAAATAATATCAAAACTAAATTCACTCTCTTCAAATATTTCATCATCCGGCAAAAATGTTACTTTTGTTCCCTTTCCTCTTGTTTTCCCTATCATTTCCAATGGGCTGTTTGGTACGCCCCGCGTGTAAGTCTGGGTATAGACATTGCCATCACGTCTCACTTCCAGTTCGCAGTATTTTGATAAAGCATTCACAACGGATACGCCAACACCGTGTAAGCCACCGGAAATTTTATAAGAATCATTGGAAAATTTACCGCCGGCATGCAGTTTGGTCATAACTACTTCCGCCGCCGATACTCCCTCGGTTTTATGAATATCCACCGGTATGCCGCGGCCGTTGTCTTCGACAACGATACTGTTATCCACCCTGATTTTCACCAAAATCGTATCGCAGTAACCACCCGCTGCCTCATCGATACTGTTGTCGACAACTTCATAAACCAGATGATGTAACCCTTCTTTACCGGTCGAACCAATATACATAGCCGGTCTGATCCTGACCGCCTCCAGACCTTCCAGTACTTTTATACTATCCGCATCATACTTATGTGTCATAACAGCTACTTAACTCCCACTTAAAACTGTACTTCCAGAACTTCGATTCATTAATTAAATCTTTAAAGGCATAACAATGCATAAAAAATTATTATTTTCCGCGGGCTTAATCACCGAAGGCTTTAACCCGCGAGCCACTTCAAACAAAATATTATCCGTATTAATTACGGATATAGCGTCAATCAGGTAATTGACATTAAAACCGACATCTATATCTTCACCGCTGTAATTAATGTCCACTTCTTCCATTGCTTCTCCGACATCCAGATTAGTCGAATTCAATACCATTTTCCCCTGAGAAAACGATAAGATAACTCCGTTATAGCGCTCCGACGAAACAACGTTCATTCTCCTTAAGGCATGCAGGAACGATTCTTTATCTAAAACCACGCCGATTCCCTGCTCGGCAGGAATGACTCTTTTGTAATCCGGATAATCGGCATCAACTAAACTGACTTTCAAAACAGTATTGGCTGTTTTCACTATCAGCATATTTTTATTCAGCCCTATTCCCATACTTTCATTTTCATCAATAATTTTCTTTACTTCCATTAAACCTTTGCGTGGAATGATTATGCCTTTAGCTATTTCATCTCCAAAATCAACAAATTCCCCCTTAGCTAAAGCCAGCCTGTGACTGTCGGTTGCCACCATTCTCAAAATATGCTTTCCATCTTCCAATCCTGCTGCCAGAAAAACACCATTTAAATTTTTTCTCATTTCGTCGGCCGCCATGGCAAAAGACGTTTTATTAATCAGATCTTTTAAGACAATTCCCTGAATATTATAGAATTTAACATCGTCTTCACCGGCGACACTGGGAAAATCATCCGCCGGCAAACCGGGAATTTTATAAACCGCTCTCTGGCAGGATATTTTTACAACGTTGTTATTTTTAGCAAAATGAATTACTTCACCCTGAATTTCCCTGACCATCTCGTAGAGCTTTTTCGCCGAAAGAGTTATTTCTCCTTTTTCTGCAACTTCGGCATCATAATCGGAAATTAAACTTATTTCTCTGTCTGTGGCGATAATTTTGAGCTTATTTTCTTCTGTTGTTAGAAGAACATTATTCAAAATAGGCATTGTTGTCTTTTTTTCGACGATTCCCAATGTTTTTTGAATACCATCAAGAAAGGTGTTTCTATTTATCTTAAACTCCATTACCTTCCCCCTATGTTTTATTAATTCTTATTTTTTTATATATATATAAAATTAATATTAGTAATATGTACTTGTTGATATGTTTATCAATTCAATTTCTATAATTATTTTAACGCTATATCTTTAAATCACTTGTGGATAGACTAAATAAAAATTTCTTAGTTATTGTTGATTAAATTGTCTTCGATCTCCTGAATTAAATTTTTCAACCTGGAATCGGTTTCCAAGCCTTTTGTAATTTTGTTGTTGGCGTAAATTACCGTCGAGTGGTCCCGGCCTCCTATTTTCTCTCCGATGTCCGGGAAGGAACAGCCTGTTAATTTTCTGGCCAGATACATGGCGATCTGTCGGGCAAAGACCATGTTTTTATTCTTATTATGAGCTTTGATGTCGGATATTTTTATATTTAATTTTCCGGCGACTATTTTTATTATTTCGTCGATGTCTATTTCCTGTTTTTCATTATGTTTCAGTAATTTACCTAAAACTTCCTTGACCAGGTTCAGATCAATTTCTCTGTTGGTAAGAGAGGAATAAGCACAGGTTCGCACCAGAAAACCTTCCAATTCTCGAATGTTGGATTCCACATGGGAGGCGATGTAATGAGTAACGTTATTCGGCAAGGATATCTTGTTTTCCTGCATCTTCTTTTCGATGATGGCAATTTTTGTTTCAATTTCCGGCGGTTGAATATCGGCAATCAATCCCCACTCGAAACGGGATCTTAATCTTCCTTCTAAATTAGGAATATCTTTGGGAAATTTATCACTGGTCACGACTATTTGTTTGCCGGAGTCATGTAAAGTATTAAAAGTATGGAAAAATTCTTCCTGAGTTCTTTCCTTGCCAGCCAGAAAATGAATGTCATCAATCAATAAACAGCCAATATTTCTGTACTTTTCTCTAAACTGGGGCATCCGGTCGTAGCGTATGGAGTTGATCATCTCGTTCATAAATTCTTCTGCCGATACGTACATCACCTGGAGGCCGGGATGCGCCGATGCCGTTAACAGACCGATTGCATTGAGCAGGTGGGTTTTTCCCAAACCCGAACCACCGTAGAGAAAAAGAGGATTATAATTTTTTGCCGGCTGTTTGGCCACGGCAATTGATGCGGCGTGGGCAAACTGGTTGCAGGGACCAACGACAAACCTCTCGAAGGTGTAATTAATGTTTAAAGGAGAGGAATTGCCGGTTCTTACACTTACCGGCGACGGATTTTTTGGAGCATCATCCCGCTCACGTGCGGCATCTTTTAAATTTACTTTTTTTTCTTTATCCTTGGAAAGAACAAATTCAACATCAAGTTCAATGCCGACAACACTTTCCAAAGAATTCTTTATGACAGGAAAATAATTATCCAAAAGCCAGTCTTTAAAAAATTTATTGGGGACGGCAAGACGCACACGCGTCTCTTCCAACTCAATAATTTTTATCGGCTTTATCCAGGTGTCAAAATTTTGTTTATTTAATTTTTCCTGAATAACTTTAGTAGCTTTATCCCAAATTGTTTCCACTTAACAACCTTTTATAAACAATCTTATCAACACCTGTTGATAAGATATTGAATTTTAAATTATGCTAAACCGTCCAGGATTAAACCGGCCAGACGATTCAATTCATCCATGGACTTAAAACTGACTTCGATTGCTCCCTTGTTGGAGCCGCCTTTGATTTGCACTTTAGCCATAAGTTTAACAGCCAGTGCTCTCTCCAGATCCGCCAAGTAGCGATCTTTGGTGACAGGTTTTTTTTCCTGCTGCTTTGATTTGCTGCTTTGTATTAATTTCTCGGTTTCCCGTACGTTTAATCCCTTTTTTAGAATTAAATCGAGTACTTTATTTTGTTCATCGGTTATCGTCAGGGAAAGCAACGAACGCGCGTGACCGGATGTAATCTTTTTTTCCACCAAAGCCGTTTTTGCTTTTTCCGGCAATTTCAAAAGCCGGACAGTGTTGGCGACGGTCGAACGATCTTTGCCGACCCGCGAGGAAATTTCTTCCTGGGAGAGCCGGAAAGTTTCCATCAATGTTACATAAGCGCTTGCTTCCTCCAGTGGATTCAGTTCTTCCCGCTGGATATTTTCGATGAGCGATATTTCCGCCGCTTCCATATCCGTGGCTTCACGGACGACGATTGGTACATCTTTCAATCCCGCCGCCTGGGCGGCTCGCCACCGGCGTTCACCGGCAATAATTTCATATCCTTTATCCAGTTTGCGGACAACGATCGGCTGAATTACGCCGCTTTTTTTAATCGAAGCAATGAGCTGTTTCTGATCCTGTTCATGAAAATTTTTACGCGGTTGATAACGATTAGGGCGCAATTCTTCGATACCGCATACGGTCAAAGGAGCTTTATTGCTGATATCGTTAAGCAAATCCGGAAACATGGCACCAAGCCCTTTACCCAGTGCATTTTTCTGCGCCATTTACAACCCCCTTTGAATTATTTCCCTTGCCAGTTCCATGTAGGCTAATGCTCCGCGCGATTTGATGTCATAAAGAATAATGGGCAAACCGTGGCTGGGACTTTCCGAAAGCCGGACATTGCGTGGTATTACAGTTTTAAAAACCTTGTCGCCGAAATGTTTGCGAACGTCTTCGCTGACCCGGTGGGCCAATGAATTGCGTGCGTCAAACATGGTCAGCAGAATACCACCCAGAGACAACTGCGGATTTAAACGCGCCTTCACCAGCTTCACGGTATTGAGCAAATACCCTAATCCTTCCATTGCAAAATACTCACACTGCAACGGAACGATTATGCGATCGGAAGCAACAAGGGCATTAATTGTCATAACACCCAGCGACGGCGGACAGTCAATTACAATAAACTCATAATTTCTATCCAGCGATTGGAGCAGATGCAGCAAGCGCTTTTCTTTATCCTCGACATTGACAAATTCAACTTCCAGGCCAATCAAATCCCGATTGGCGGGAATTACGTCAAGATGCGATATCGCTGTGGAAAGAATTACTTTTTCCAGCGGCACGTGGCCGATCATGGCGTGGTATAAATTTTCTTGTTGAACTTTGTTACTGTCCGCGCCTATTCCGCTGGTCGCGTTGCCCTGAGAATCGCCGTCGATGAGTAAAGTTTTTTTTTCCGCAGCAGCCAGAGAGGCAGATAGATTAATCGCTGTAGTCGTTTTACCGACGCCGCCTTTTTGGTTTGCTATACATATAATATTACTCATTTTTATACAGAATATCTTCTGAGAAAATCTTTTGAAAAACTACCGCACCCCTATTTCACTAGCACATAAAACGTATTTTTAGAAGGCTTTTCTGCCTTATTTCGTCTTTTCCCCGATAATAATTTTGCGCGTAATATCAGAGGTTTCCTGGTTTACATCATATTGAAATAACTGACCAAAATCGTATTGGGCGGCAACCTCCGCAGCCTGGGAAAATTCAGCTGCTATGTCCCGTCCTTTTAAGGCGATTAACCTGCCGGAAGGTCTCAGAAAAAATGCTCCCCAGGGCAGCATTTCCGGCAGTTTGAAAGCGGCACGCGAAATAAGAATGTCAAAGAATTCGCTCCACTGGGCATCTTTGAGCAGGTTTTCGACGCGCTCATGCAAAACGACGGTGTCCGTAAGATTGAGCAGACGGACAATATGTTTTAGAAAAGAGACTTTTTTACGATTAGTTTCCACCAGGTAGAGCTGCAAAGACCCGCAGGCGATTTTCAGGGGAATACCGGGAAAACCTGCACCGCAGCCGATATCGATTATCCGGCTGTTTTCCGATCCGATAAAGTCCAGGGCTGTCAGGGAATCCAGAAAATGCCGGCTTTCAATTTCCTTGGCCGATTTTTCGGAGATCAAATTCGTTTTTTCATTCCATTTGAGCAATTCCCTGCGGTAAACATCAAACTGCCCCATCCACGGGGTCAGGTCTATTTTCTTAACATTACCCATTATTCCTCATTATCCTGCTGATAGACGAAAAGTGCATGCCAAGATGATCAGCCACTTCTTTCTGTCGGTAACCATACTGATAGACGGCTTCCGTAATCTTTTCATCTCGTTTGAGGATATCGCGAAGAACATCGTCTGTAAATATACTCTCAAGATCAGGCCTGTCCAAATACCGCTGGCTGCGCGGAATATCAACAATATCCTTCTGCCCTTTTATGTAATCCACAATATCTTCCGGAAAATCTTCCCTGCCCAGTATGCTCTGTGCTTTCACCTTCTGCCAGATCGATTCCTGACCCATACCTGCATTTACAAAATCGCGGTATTCTTGCTCTGCTGCGGGCAGTACGGAACCGAACTGCAGGAGAATCCATTCTCGTGTTAAACACTGATGCGGCTGTACCATGCCGGCTGTGGCCTGATAGCTGCTCCATTGCCATTGGTTCGGGTTGGCAACTGCCTTCGCGCGTACCGGATTGAGAGCTACGTACCTGCATACCTCAAGAAGATGACTGTCCTTCTGGATTAAAATTGCTTTAAATCTTCCCTGAAAAAGATGCCCTGCACGTATGTGACGCCTGTTGAATGCCTGTGTGTAAACACCGTTTAGTTGCCGCATGCCCAGCGAAAGATTCCCATCGGGAGTTTCGACAACGATATGGTAGTGATTGTCCATCAGGCAATAAGCATGACATGTCCAATTATAGCGGTCTTTTACTTTAAAAAGTATGTTCAGAAAAGATTCCCGGTCAGTGCTGTCCCGGAAAATCTCCTTCTTTTCATTCCCGCGACTGGTTATATGATAAACAGCACCGGGATATTCAATGCGTAGAGGTCGTGCCATAATTGATCATTACTATTTTAATTATGGCATGTCAAGAAAATAGACCTGACCCCATTGCGGGATTGCAGATTAGGGAATCAGGAGGACTAGTTATTGACAAGAAAATCAGTGCATAGGATATAGCGGCGATTATCGTTTCCTGTAAAAAGATGACTCAGTGTAATGCAAAGATTTCCTGTCGCAAATGATATGTATCGATCAGTCGTATATTTTTGGAGGTCGGTGTTTATCAGTTGGTAGAAGTACTCTTTGTATGAGAGGCTTTCGTTTTTGCTTACTGCGCGAAAAAGAGGATTGATAAGGTGTTTGCTGTCTTTTTTTATAAAAGTTTCCGTTATCTGGATTCCATCGTCATCGACGATGTAAAGTGCATCCACAGAATTGTAGGCTTCTATAGTTTCCCTTAAAATGTTGTCAAACACAACCGGATGCTGATCCTCAAGTCCTTGAAGAATCTGTCGAACGATCTTTTGGTACCGATTATTTTCAAAAAGTTTGGCACTTACAATATCGATTTTTCTCGCTCGAAAAGACAAGAGAATATCTTTAAGTTTCCGTTCCTCGTCACCGTTTTCCGCATATTGCAGATACTTCGGTTTGGAAAAATAATACCCCTGCAACAGATCGGCGCCGTATTCGATGCATAATAGAGCTTCTTTTTGCGTTTCCACACCTTCCGCCAGTGTAAGGGCGCCGATATTTCTGGAGAGATTCGTCAAGGATTTAAATATTTCCTGTTTAAAGTAATTTGTGTCTATCTCGTTTATAATTGATCGATCTATCTTGATAATGTTAGGTCGAAGGAGAGGAATCCTGTCGAAATTGGAATGTCCTGTTCCCATATCATCAAGCGCGATATTAAGTCCACAGTCGCGGTAGTTATTAACGAATCGGATCAAAGCGTCGGTATCATTAGTCCGGGACTCCACGATTTCAATGATAATATTGGCGGGAGGAACTTTGTGTTTAGTCAATTGATTAAGAAGATAACCCGATCCCACAATTTCGGAAGACAGAAATGACGTCTCTAGATTGAGGAATAACAAACTTCTGCTGTTGAGATGATAAATATTGCTGAAATTTGCCAATATTTTTTCCCGGCAAAGACGATCGAGTTCAAGCGTCAGGCCATACTTCTTTGCGGAATTAAAAAGAGAAATGGGTGGGATCAGACCGCCGCCGGGCAATTTACCCCGCACCAGCCCTTCAAATCCAATGACGGAATGATTATGCGCCGACAGGATCGACTGAAAATGGACGACAATTTTCTCATCCGAAAGAATTTCTTTGAGTGCGGACAACGAAAGTGATGGATCAGTTCTGGCAGTCAATTCAACTCCGTCCGAAGATAACAGTTGGTAAACAATAGCCATTTGGCTTTTGTCCGGTTCATTTGCTCAATATCTACTTTTGCAATAAACGTCTGAAATTTACATCGGCGGCCGTCACCCCGATGATTTTTCCCCGCAGATCATGCAGCACGGCAGTGACGGTGAAGCAAAAATCCCCCGTGGCGGATGAACGATAGATATCCGTGGAGCGTATACCATCGTACTGGAGAGCATCCAGATACCACTGCCGCAGGGACCAATCCTGTCCGAAGCCTTTTTTATCATGGACAATATTGCCGTCCTGATTGCCGATATTATCTATAAACTGTCTGCCTGCGGCGTCAGTAATATAAGCCAATTCGAAAAAATCGTGCTCACCCAACCATTTTTCCAGTACTGTCTCGCAAATCTCACGTTTTCTGAAGGCATCCTGCAATAAAGGCACTATTTTGGCGACCTCACGTTCCGCCCGGCTGTGAGCCCCAAAGCGGAATGTTCCCAAGGAAAGCAAAAGTTTCTCTGTGTAACCGTTAATATGCTCACCCAGATGGTGAAGGGCTTCAGCCCCTCCCAATTGTTTGTCCGCGTATTGTGCCATGCCGTAAACTTGTCGATTTACAGTTTCCAAGGTATTCTTTTTCACTCCGTCCATGCTATGTTCATTGGCTGCAATTACGGAAACCTGCACGATGCTTTGATGCATATTATTTATACGATCTTCGATAATACAGGCCATCTTGCCGGTCTGGTCTGCAAGCCTCTGTATTTCTTCTACTACTACGCCGAACGTCCTACCCTGTTCTCCGGCGCGTCCCGCTTCAATACTGGCATTAATGGAAATAATGCGCGTCTGCTTAGCGATTCTGGATACCGTATCCAGAGCGTTTTGTACTTGACCAGACGACTTTCGAAGCTCGCTGACTACTTCTTCCAGATCTTTCGTAAATCCTTTCAGCACATTTGTGATTTCTGTTGACTTGGCAGCCTGATTTTTTGCTTCTTTTGCCATGTCGGCCGCCATCAGCGCCAGACGAGGGCCTAAGGCCGCCAACTGTAATGACGACTGTGCAATGTCATTGAATTTTCCTGACGAGTTTATCGTTTTTGGTGAAACAGCTATGTTCTGAGTTGGTAAGAAAGGTTCTAAAAGTTCTGTTCGTTCCGATAGCGGTTGATGATCTTTACTCTTCCAAAGGACTTTTTTAGTCATTAAACAGCACCTCTTGAAAAATCTGCAGTTAAAGGCATAAATCAGTCAAAAAACGTGCCTATATATTTGTGTATAGGAGATCAACAAAACATCAATTATTTCTTGAATAAACGGGGATGTACATTTTTTGCCGGTTTCGAAAAAAGAACAATATTGTTTTTCTTTCGTTAAAATAGTTCAAAATTAAATTCTCCGTGCATTTCGTTAATCACTGATTTATAAAGCGTTGTTGAAGTACCGCAATACCGGATTGCCGTACTTGCTGCCGTGAGTTCGCAATGACGGGCTAAGGTTGCAAGTGGGAATGAAAGGAAATTATATTGAAAGCCAAAACCAAAAACGTCAGTATCGTTTTATACAGGCCCAAATATGCCGGAAATGTCGGCTCCATTGCCAGGGTGGCAAAGAATATGGGCATCGGCAATATCATAGTTGTGGGTGGCGCTGATTTGGATCGCGCAGAAATGGAAAGAAGATCAACCCACCTGGCGTTGGATATGCTGGATCAAATAAAATACTATGACGAGATTGGTGAGGCCCTGGCGGATTTTCCATATATTGTGGGAACGACGGCAAGGCTGGGTAAAGCCCGCGGTCCGTTTAACACCCCGCGCAAAATTGCGGAAAATATTGTCAGTATTTCCCGGAAAAATAAAGTGGCGCTGCTTTTTGGCCCGGAAGACAGGGGACTCACCAATGATGAATTACGCTACTGTCAGGCTACGGTCACTATTCCTTCCTCCCGCGATTTCAAATCTCTCAATCTTTCCCATGCGGTAATGATTCTTTGTTATGAAATCTATACTGCATCGCAGCCTGTCATCGAAGAAGTCCCGCCCAAATGGGCACGCTCGGAAGAAGTGGAGGGCATGTACGGTCAGATAAAAACAGTGCTGAGCGATATCGGCTTCTTAAATCCGGAAAATCCGGATTACTGGATGATTCATCTGCGGCGTTTTTTTGCCCGTTCGGGATTACTCGCGAGGGAAGTAAAAATAATTCGCGGCATCTGTCGGCAGTTGGATTGGTCAATTCATCACAAAAAACCTTGACTTTACAGGACAGTTCTCATAGGGATTGCTG
>JBDKVD010000120.1:0-3236 GCA_039679325.1 Smithella sp. | reverse complement strand
ATGTGGGGAAATGTTCTATGTTCACGGCTTTCTTAATCAATGATCCCTCGGATGATCCGGGTGCTTACCTGGAATTCAAATACCGCCGCGAGGTATTTTTATTTGATCTGGGAGACCTGCAGCGCCTGCCGCCCCGGCAGATACGCAAAATAACACATATATTTGTCTCCCATACGCATATGGATCATTTCATCGGCTTTGACCACCTGCTGCGCATTTGCCTGGGACGAAATCAGCACATTTCGCTCTTCGGACCGCCGGGTTTTCTGGCCAATGTGGAGAGTAAGCTGGGAGCCTACACATGGAATCTCGTCAAAAATTATACCAATGATTTTGAACTTGCCGTCACTGAAATTCATAACACCCACAAAATAACGAGGTATTATCGTTGCCGCAACGCTTTTATACCTGAAGGCGAAGAGATGTGCGCCGTGTCCTCAACAAAACTTCTGGAAGAAGATTCCTTCCTTGTGAACTACGCTTTTCTTGATCACGGCATTCCCTGCCTGGCTTTCAGCATAGAAGAGAAAAACCGCCTGAACATCAAAAAAAATGTCCTGAGTGCAATGGGCTTGCCGACGGGAGCCTGGATTACCAGGCTCAAAGAACAGATAATGAACAATGAATCCGCAGAAACACCGGTGCATGTATGGTGGAAAACCGAAAAAGGCACAGTGGAGGAAAAGTTTGTTCCCCTCGGCACACTGCGGGAAAGGGCGGTAAAAATTACCGCCGGACAAAAGGTGTGCTACATTACCGACGCCGTCTGGAGTAACGAGAATGTAGAAAAAATCGTGAAATTGGCCGGTGGCGCGGAACTGCTGTTCATTGAAGCGCCTTTCCTGCAGGAAGATGCGGCAAATGCCGCCGGGAAATATCATCTTACCGCGCATCAGGCAGGTACTCTGGCGTCAATGGCGGGTGTCAAGCGTTTGATCATCTTTCACTTTTCGCCGAAGTACAAAGGCCGGCATGAAGCGCTGCAACGGGAGGCTATGAACGCTTTTCATTCACGAACTTTTTTTGATGATGAGCAGAATCGACAAGATGATGCGGGATAGACCGGTTCCGGCACCTCCCCTAATTTCCCGGCTGCAGCGTAACGGCGACTTCCAACTGCTGTCCATCGCGCTGCACCATCAGTTTCAATGTATCACCTACCGCATGGTCATCTAAACGTGCCAGAAGCTTGCTGACTGTATCCACCGGCTTTCCGTCAACAGCGATGATAATGTCCCCCGGAACAATTCCTCCCCCCTGGGTTACTTCTGCACCTTTCAGTCCGGCTTTTTCCGCCGCTGAATCCGGAGACACTTTCAGGATCGCAACCCCCTTCACATGCAAAAAGGCCTTCAGGCGCTCGTTGAGCCCCTCGTCCACTTCAATACCGAGAGCGGGCCGGATATATTTCCCGCTGTGAATCAACTGCGGCACTACGCGATTCACGGTATCTACCGGAACGGCAAAGCCGATGCCGGCGCTGGCCCCGCTGGGACTGTAAATTGCCGTAGTAATGCCGATCAGACGCCCTGCGGAATCGAGCAGCGGTCCGCCCGAGTTGCCGGGGTTGATGGCGGCATCGGTTTGAATCAAATGCTCGATGGCGACACCGTTACCGCCGAGAGAACGATCCAAAGCCGAGACAATTCCAGTGGTCAGCGTCCAGTCCAGGCCGAAAGGGTTGCCTATGGCGAATACTCTCTGGCCGACTTTCAGATCGTGGCTTGTTCCCAGCGGCACCGGTGGTGGAGGCTTGAAACCCACGCCGATTCTCAGCACGGCGATGTCGTGGGCCGGGCTGGCTCCAACAAGGACGGCTTTGTAGTCACGTCCATCGCTGAGCTTCACTATCGCTTCGCTTGCATTTTCGACAACGTGAAAGTTGGTGATAACATGTCCGGCGTTGTCCCATATGAAGCCGGAACCGGTGCCGCGCGGCACCGAGAACACATTACGCGTCCAAAAGTCTCTCACCAACGCTTTCGTCGTGATAAAGACAACCGAGTCGCGCGATTTTTCAAACAGCTCAATTGTCGACTTCTCATCGGCCGCCAGATCACCGCGGGCCATAACGGCGCGAGGCGTTGCATCCATCTTCGGCGCAAACCAGTACCGGATGTGGGGAAAACTTCTCCAGAGCAGAATCAACAAAATGCAGGCAAGTACAATCCAAAAAATACGGACGAGTGACCGGTTTTGCATTGGTTCATCTCCATAGTAAAGTGACAAAAATTACTAGCCGGATCATGTGATAATTAAATGTATAATTCCATTTCTAAATCAATGATGATATCGCGGCGGCTAGGAGGAGGCGACGAGGCGTATTATACATACGTTGAGGAAGCCGACGACCCCGGCCTGCGCCGGGGCAGGCTGTGCCAACAAAGATAGCGCTTGATTTAGAAATGGAATAAGAAAACACATCTGTTTATTAAATATGATAGATATTGCACTTGTGTGTCAAGAAGATTTTGCCTGCCTGTTTTGGAAGGGAAAAAAGGGCGTCCGCGACGCCGACGCCCTTTTGATTGATGTATGTACAATCTACAATCGTTAAGAAGAATTTATTTCTTATTTGGTGCAGGCTTGGTGGCCTTTTAACGAGGTCGTCATTCTTTGATACCGGCCATTTTCAAAGCACGCCCTTTCAGATAATTAAGATTATTTGATTGGCGGATCATCAATTTCTGAACAGCCGCCGGCCCGCCGCCATGAGATGACTCGGTGGGAACGATAGATCCCTGCCCGACAAGGTATTCCACCAGACGCGCTATGCGTACCCTGTTTTCCGTAGAAATGTCGGCCTTGCCTTTAAAATACTTATTCACGTATTCCGCTATTTCCGGATTATCAAAGTCTTTTTGGCTGGGGGCGGTACAAATCACTCCACCCGCAATTTCGGTCGCCAGTTTGGAAGCCTGCCAAACAGCATCCACAGCTTGCAGTTTGGCGGCATTGACCAATAAGTCATCGGGAAGATATACTCCTGATGCCGTAGCTTTCGCCTTATATCCTGCAGCAATGGCGGTGCCATATGCCAATGCGGAGTGAAAGGACATTTCGACAATTTTATCACGAATATGGCTCATTTTATCGCAGCCGTTATATTCGGCGGCAACGGCTGCCGCCCCGTAAGTTAGATCACAATGACCGGATTTGCAGCCCGCCGTCGCCATACGTTGAAAGGTGCCGAATGTTGCCGCCATTACTCCCGCAAATTCATATTCACCGCACAT
>JBDKVD010000119.1:0-7394 GCA_039679325.1 Smithella sp. | reverse complement strand
GGTGGTAGAATTCAAATGCCTTCTGAATGCGATTAAGTCCGCCCAACAAGCGTCTAATTAGCACAAGTTGAGGATACTTGTAATTATCCGAGGTAAAATATTTTTGAAAGGCGCACATAGGATAAATTGCATAAACATCGTCAGTCAACGGTTGAAAGAGGGTATCGTTGACAATATCCTGCCAGGGCTCATATGCCAAAGTTTCGGCATAATGCCTGTTTAGCACGTAGGCATGAGACAGACTTTGATAACGAACTTTCTGTATACAATTATTATCGGTTTTACAACTGGAACGAATTAAAGCTCCCAGAAGAAAAACTTTCCATTGCGGATGTTGTTTCAAAAATTCAGTGCAGCTTCGCAGTCGTTCCGGATCAAAGCGGTCAAATTCTACATCATCTTCGAAAATAACGATATTTCTTGCTCCTGCCTCCAAACCTTTACGCAGGCATGTCATATGGGATTCGTATACTCCCTGCTCCATATTGAAAGGATGATGTTCACCAAGCTCGAACTCGACTCTATCCGTGAGTCCTACCTTAGAAAATTCCCTGAGCGCCGATTGGCGTCGATCTTCACGCTCTCTCAAAGAAATACAGTATAAACGATCAAAAAAATCCCAGACGTTTGCTTTTTCTTTCACATTGTCCTCTACTAATTATAATGTAGCATAAAATTAAAATTATAAAAGACTTAGTTAAAAAATTATCTTGATATTAAAAAATTTAGGAGTAAATTTTGTATGTAAGCTAAGTCGTTGACTAATTTATAACATTACCCCCCGGGGAGAGAACGCTGGAGTTGTTTCAGGCATTAATACCAAGTTGCATTCTTTGCCTAACTTTGTTGGCACAGCCTGCCCCGGCGCAGGCCGGGGTCGTCGGCTTCCTCAACGTATTATTAATACGCCTGCGGAGCCTCCTCCTTGCTGCCGCGTTATGCTTTGAATGCAACTTGGTATAAAAATGAAAGGAGAGCATCTATGAGCGAAAAAGAAGTAACGGAAACTTCGGAAGCTGAAATTGCGGTGCACTTGGGAGATGAGCAGTTTTATTATCCGTCCGAGCAGTTTATTGCCCAGGCCAATATGACTGATCCCAAAATCCTTGAGCGTTTTAGCCTGGAAAACTTCCCCGATTGCTTCAATGAGTATGCCGATCTTTTGTCGTGGTTTGAGCGTTGGCATACGACGCTGGATACCAGTGATGCTCCCTGTTTCCAGTGGTTTGTGGGAGGCAGTATCAATGCCAGTTACAACTGCATAGACAGGCATCTTGCCCGGCACAAAAATAAAACGGCCGTTCATTTTGTTCCCGAGCCTGAGGACGAAAAAATTGAGCACATTACGTACCAGGAACTTTATGTCAGGGTAAATGAGTTTGCAGCAGTCCTGAAGGACTTTTGCCAACTGAAGGCCGGCGACACTGTTACTCTGCACATGCCGATGATGGCTGAACTTGTCATTTCCATGCTGGCCTGTGCGCGACTTGGCATCATTCACTCGCAGGTTTTCGGAGGGTTCAGCGGCAAGGCCTGTGCGGACAGAATCGTTGATTCCGGCAGCAATGTTCTGATCACCGCGGATGCCTATTATAGAGGCGGGCAGCTTATTGATCACAAGGAAAAGGCTGACATCGCCGTCGCTGAGGCGGCCCGCGAAAACCGGAAGGTGGATAAAGTCCTTGTATGGCAGCGTTACCCGGGTAAATATTCCGCAAATACTCCCATGGTTGAAGGAAGGGATTTCTTTGTAAATGATCTGTTGAAAAATTATTACGGAGCCAGGATAGACGCTGTGCCGATGTCCGCGACTGCTCCTCTCTTTCTTATGTATACCAGCGGTACAACCGGAAAACCCAAGGGCACCCAGCACAGTACCGGCGGGTATCTCGCGTATGTAGCTGGAACATCCAAGTATATCCAGGATATTCATCCTGAAGATGTCTACTGGTGTATGGCGGACATAGGATGGATCACCGGCCATTCATATATTGTATATGGTCCGTTGGCAATATGCGCGTCCACGGTTGTTTATGAAGGTATTCCCACTTATCCGGATGCCGGAAGACCATGGAGGATCGCCCAGGAACTTGACGTCAACATCTTCCATACCGCGCCTACCGCCATTCGCGCCTTGAGAAAGCTGGGCCCTGATGAGCCGCAGAAATACAATTATCATTTCAAACATATGACCACTGTGGGAGAACCAATCGAACCGGAAGTATGGAAATGGTACTACCATACCGTCGGCAAGGGTGAGGCGGTCATTTGCGATACCTGGTGGCAGACCGAAAACGGCGGTTTCCTTTGCAGCACCCTGCCGGCGATTCAACCCATGAAGCCGGGGAGCGCAGGCCCTGGCGTACCAGGTATTCACCCGATCATATTTGATGAAGACGGTAATATTATCTCTCCTGGCACTGGAAAAGCAGGAAACATCTGCATACAGAATCCGTGGCCCGGCAGCTTCCAGACCATCTGGCGCGACCGTGGCCGTTACGTCAGTCAGTATTATGCAAAATACTGCAAAGATCCAAACAGCAAAAGATGGCAGGACTGGCCGTACATGGCGGGTGACGCTGCTGTCATCGCCGCCGACGGCTACATTCGCATTCTCGGCAGAATCGACGACGTTATTAATGTTTCCGGACACAGGCTGGGAACCAAGGAAATTGAATCAGCCGCTATGACTATTCTAGAGGTGGCAGAGGCGGCCGTTGTTCCGGTGAAACATGAATTAAAAGGGAAAGAGCCGGATCTGTATGTTGCCTTAAGGCCTGGATACACTCCCAGCGATGAGCTTGTCAGGAGGATTCAAGATGCGGTTGTTATGGAAATTGGTGCGATTGCGCGGCCGAGAAAGGTATGGATCGTACCGGATATGCCCAAGACCAGGTCGGGGAAAATCATGCGCCGCGTCCTGGGCGCCATTTCCAACGATATGGACGTGGGTGATGTCATGACCCTGGCGAATCCTGAGATTGTTGCCGAAATAACAAAAATGGTTCAGGAAAAGTAAGAGCAGGTCTAATTATTAATTAAAGAAAGAGCATAATTAAGGTCGTCGCAAAGATCGTCGGCATCTTCAAGGCCTATGGACAATCTTATGCTTTGCGGTTTCATTCCTGCTTTCGCTTTTATTTCTTCACTCACATCCGAATGCGTGTGATACCAGGGATTTTCCGCCAGCGATTCTACGCCTCCCAGAGAGACGGCCAGATAAAAGATTTCGAGGTTATTTAAAACTTTATATGAGTTTTCCTTGTTTCCGACGGGATCAAATGTGATCATTGAACCGGGGCCGTCGCATTGTTTCCGGTATATCCGCCATTGCTCGGAGTTTTTGTCAAACAAATCGGGATAAATCACGCGTTCCACCTTGGGATGGTTCAGGAGAAAGCGGGCTACTTTAACGGCATTTTCCTGCATCTGCTTAATCCTGATTTCCAAAGTATCCAAGGAGCGTAACAGCAACCAGGCATCAAAAACACTGGGAGTCGGACCTGTGATGACGCGTATGGAATTGATTAAGGAAGCACGCTGGATGTCCTTATCAATAACAAATCCTGAAATCAGGTCGGAATGTCCGCCGATGGATTTGGTTCCCGAATAAATGATGATATCGGCGTTGTGTTTAAAAGGAT
This sequence comes from Smithella sp., assembly GCA_039679325.1. Taxonomy (GTDB): domain Bacteria; phylum Desulfobacterota; class Syntrophia; order Syntrophales; family Smithellaceae; genus MVRV01. Next base: position 3,750 of record JBDKVD010000119.1, on the reverse strand, counting down.
GCTGTAATATCGGCGACATAAAGGTGTTGTCCACAATCAGTACCGCATCGGAATATTTATGGGTAAACTCGGCAATCTGCTCAATATCAATCATGGCAAGGGTAGGATTGGCCGGAGTTTCGATAAATACTACTTTGAGATTCTTAGCCTCTTCCTTGATAACCTGCTCAGCCAGAGATAGATCACAGGCGTTAATTTCGCGTGTCTTTATTCCAAGTTTTTCGGGCAGTATATTTCTGATCTGGTGATCTGTTCCACCATAGACCGGATAACTGAACAGTAATGTATCTCCCGGTTTACACAAGGCCATGATAGTGGTAAAAATTGCCGATAATCCACTGGGAAAATAAACAACTCTCGCATTTTCCGCTCCGTACTCAATATATTGCAGCTTGTCGTCAAGCATGATGAAATTAGGATTGGAAACGCGGGTATATATGGGCCATTCATCTTCCGGAGGAATCTCAGGCTCTTTACCATAGGCCCGTCTGAACATATGTTCCAATTTTTCAGCGTCTTCAACCGCAAATGTGGAACTGGTGTAAATCGGAGGTCTCACGGTTCCCATCGACAAAAAGGGATCAAAACCGACGTGAGAGGCTTTTGTCTTTAATCTCCAAAGTTTCGGAGGCTTTTTCCAGGCATTATGTCGGCCCATATTTTTCTTTCCTTTATAGTTCCTTATTCCATTTCCAAATCAAAGATGATACCGCGGCGGCTAGGAGGAGGTGACGAGGCGTGGTTCGACAAGCTCACCATGATTGAATATCCGCTTTAAGCCTGCCCTGAGCCTGTCGAAGGGCCAACAAAGATAGCACTTGATTTGGAATTTAAATTAAAAGAGAATCCCGGCATATCCTACCGCCATTGCAAATACCCCTTCCGGCATGACATCGTAGCTGGTTGTATACTGAAGAAGATATCCTTTTTCCGCGCCCATTGCCTTTGCCGCAGCGACTGTTGCCGCCAAAGCGCCCGACCCGCAGGCATTATGGTGCTTTTGTGCTTCTGTATTTATGCTTTCGGCCTTCATAGTGAGGGCAAGGTCGATCATTCGTGCATCGCTTTCCTCCATCAGCTTTTTCGCTTTTTCTCCGTACCCGAACGGTGTGAAGCCGTAAGCATCTCCGTAATGAGTCAGGTCGGTTGTGCCGACTACCACAATCTTTTTCCCTATTGCCGGGATGGCTTCTCCGATCTTTTTTCCCGTTAAATAAGAATCTGCGTCGGGAGGTATTGCTATGGGTACAATTTTCGCATCAGGGCAGAGATATTTTATGAAGGGTAATTGTACTTCGAGGGAGTGCTCGCCTTCATGTGCATCAGGGTCTTCGATAACCTCACCGGCAAGGACATCAAGCAGCTTTATCGCCGCATCTTCATCTATCTTCACTTCTCCCAGCGGCGTCGACCATGAGCCGCGGGAGTAAATTGAATTGCCTCTGGGCTTCCATGTATGAACAGCACCAAGGAGAATAAAAGTGTCCGGATTGACTTTTGCGCTTAAGCACTTAAAGACCTTTGCCGCCACCGCTCCGGAAAAAAACCATCCGGCATGCGGAACTATGCCTCCGGTTGCCACCGCCGGTTCTTTTGGTACGGTATAACTTTTCAAAAAGCGTTCGATCTGAGCCTTGCAATCGCCGGGATAAAACTGCCTTGCATAAGGCTGTCTGCTTTGCATCTTTCATCCTCCTGTTAAAAAGTCATACCAAGTCGCATTCGTTGCCTAACTTTGTTGGCTGCGTCGTCGGCTTCCTAAACGTATAAATAATACGCCTGCGTCGTCTCCTCCTTGCCGCCTCGTTATGCTTTGCATCCAACTTGGTATCAGCCGATAATCGATAAAACTTCCCGAATCGTATCAATCGGGATATCCATATCATATCTCTGCTTCAAACTCGTTTTCAGGTCATTTTCGGAGCAGATACCCTCCGCTTTCAGTTTTTTGATAAATTCAGACAGGTCTTCCATCCGATGCCACGGAAAAATGATCCACCGCCATTTTACAATTTTTTTCACAAAGTAATCAGGAACTATCGTGGAACGAGTTTTATGAACCAGTATAGCTGTCCTTATCTCCAGTGGATGGAATCTTTTCAGATACTGGAGTGAAACCTTCAGGGTGTCACCGGTATCGGTGACGTCATCGACGAGCAGGACTTTCTTGTTCCTGATATCAGCACGGAGCGCAAACTTGATAAACGCTTCACCTTTGACAACGGAGCTTCCCCAGTGTTCAACCTTAATTGATGCCAGATCGGGGATGAGAAGATAGTCGCAGAGAATGCGGGCGGGAACATAGCCGCCTCTACCAATGGCCACGATTATATTCGGTGCATATCCCGAATTCCTTACCATCCAGGCAAGATTTTGCGAGTCTCTGATAATGCTTCCCCAGGACAGCATGTCGCATCTGAACTTTTCTTTGGCGGGCAAAGTCATAACTCACCTCATATTTAAGAAATGCAGTCATAATATGCAGCGTTCCGTTACGACTATATGTATCACAAGTTAAAATATTGTTCCGTTATTTTATAGTAAGTAACCATAAGTTGGTTGTCAACAGGCCTGTTGCCGGCTTGCTGTCCGCCAAAGAGTTCGAGGATAGTCCAGCCTCTTTTTTATTGATCAATTTTTCAACTATTAAAGATTTAATCCCTTCAGGTCGATTCAATCCTACGATTATTATTACCTCCTTCCGGCCATGAGACATGATCTTGTCTCTATGCTCTTCCTGCCTTGCATGCAGGCGTTCCATCAGGAGGGCAGCATAATCATGCAACATTGATTTACAAATAATATTTTGACTTTATTCAGTAATTAAGTTATTTGGCGAAACCTTAAAATAAAATAAACCTCTTTTTTTCTATTTTTTGGAGTGAAAATGATTATCGAAAAATTTTCCATGAAAGCTCAGGAAGTCATTGAAAGCGCCTGCCGGCTGGCTGTTAAAAGAGACCATGAATACGTAACGCCCTGGCATATGTTTTCCGTTTTACTCAATGAGGATCTTAAAAGAAATTATTTAACCAACATTAACATCAATTATGAAATACTGGCTGCGCGGACCGACGGCAAACTTCTTACTCAACCGAAAGGAAAGGCCGGCGATGCGCAAACACCAATCAACCGCGATCTGGAAAAAGTTTTCATCATGGCCGAAGAGGCGAGCCAGAAAACAAAGTCCAAATATATCGGAATCAATCATATAATTATCGGCCTCCTTGATCAGGAAGAAATAGCGCAGGCTTTTAATGAAGCCGGTGCAGACAAAAAAGAACTTATTACGGCACTGGAACAACCCCCGAAAGGACGCTTTAGCAAAGGCGAAGAAGGAACGGGCGATTTTGAATATCTTGCCAAATATTCCACGGATATAACTGATAAGGCACGGCGGGGATTACTGGACCCTGTTATTGGACGCGAAAAGGAAATCCGCTTCACAATTCAAATTCTCAGCAGGCGCATGAAAAATAACGCCATTATTATCGGGGAACCGGGCGTCGGGAAAACCGCTATTGTGGAAGCGCTGGCGCAGCACATTGTCAATGGTGATGTGCCGGATGATTTAAAACCAGTTTCATTATTGTCTCTGGATATGGGGCAGTTGATTGCCGGCGCCAAATACCGGGGTGAGTTTGAAGAACGTTTCAAAAGAGTTCTGCAGGAAGTTACCGACGCCGGCAATGTAATACTGTTTATTGACGAGATACATATGCTGATAGGCGCAGGCGGGCAGGAAGGCTC
>JBDKVD010000118.1:0-9703 GCA_039679325.1 Smithella sp. | reverse complement strand
AAGCCGGGGATGGTGGTGAGCAGAATCCAGAAATAGAAATTTTTGTAGCCCAGTATTTCCTGAATCCAGCCGCTGGCCATCGCGGGAATCATCATGCCGACAGCCATAATTCCCGTAGCGATGGCGTAAAAGACGGTTTTATACTCTCCCTGTGAAACCATGATCATGTACATCGTGTAAGCGGTAAACCCGAAGCCGTAACCGAACTGTTCAATCGCCACAGCGGAGCCGATCAGCCAAAGGCTTTCAGGCTGCACTTGGGACAGATACACAAAAATTAAATCCGGCACGTGCATGATGATGACCATCGGCCAGAGCCAGAATTTCAGTCCGTTGCGGTAAATGACATAGCCGCCCAAAAGTCCGCCGAGCATCAGCGCCACTACTCCTATCGTGCCGTAAATAACACCGACGTTTTCAGTGGTCAGCCCCAGCCCCCCTTCGGCGGGTGAATCGAGCAAAAAGGGCGCAACCATCTTGACCAATTGTGCTTCGGCCAGACGGTAAAACAAAAAGAAGCAGACGATAATGACTATATCCCTGCGCCGGAAAAACAGGGTTAAAATGCGGAAATACTCAGTAAGCAAACTTTTCCCGCGCGCCAGCGTTGCGCTGCGGTCGGCTTCAGGATAGGGAAGAACAAAAAAATGATAAAGGCACAGCGAAAGAAAAACCGCGGCGGCGACCAGAAAGGTTATCGACCAGGCCGAGTCTACCGGATAGCCGGATTTTTGCAGGGTACCGGCCAGAATCACCAGACCACCTTTGGAGGCGATGGTGGCCACGCGGTAAAAAACGGTGCGCACGCCGACAAAGGCCGACTGCTGCGGCGTGCTGAGACCCAGCATGTAAAAGCCGTCGGCGGCAATATCATGGGTGGCGGAAGAAAAAGCCATAATCCAGAACATCGCCAGCGTGTAGCGCACAAAATCAGCTGCGGGCAGGGTCAGTGCAACGCCGGCGAAAGATGCGCCGATGGCCAGCTGCATGAGCACAATCCAGAAGCGCTTGGTGCGGAAAAGATCGACAAAGGGACTCCAGAAGGGTTTGATTACCCAGGGGAGATAAAGCCAGCCGGTGTAGAAGGCGATCTCCTTGTTGGAAAGCCCCAGGTTTTTATAGAGCACCACGCTGACGGTCATGGCAATCATATACGGGATGCCTTCGGCGATGTAAACGGAGGGAACCCAGAACCAGGGATCCCGGTTTATTTCTTTCATTTAAACCTCTTGAAGGAATCATGGGCTTCAAAAATATGAAAACCACCTTCACTTTTTACTCCTTGGTTTTTGAACCTGTTTCTCATCACACGTCACTCGTTACTATTTACTCGTTACTATTCACTATTTACTGGTTACTGGTTACGGTTATTACCGTTATTTCAGGCCGGTTTAAAAAGCGTATTGGGATGTACGTGGTAGCTATCCCCCGGTTCACATACATCTTAGTCTTGCCCCGCGCAAAGAGCCCTCTCATAAAAGGTGATTTGTTGGCTTTTTTGGATTTTTCCACCAGAAAGGGAATGCCGATCTGGCCTCCATGCGTGTGACCAGCCAAAAGAAGGTTCACCCCCGCCCCGATGGCCTCGCCAAAATCGTCGGGATCATGGGCCAGCAAAACAACCGGCGTATCAGGCGGGATACCGTTGAAAGTCTGCAACCTGGCTCGCTTGCTCCGTGAATAGCCGAACCCTGCCAGATAAAGGATCTTGTGATTGGGCAAAGCCACTGCCCGGTTTTCGTTGATAAGAATGTCGATGCCGGCAGCTTTAAATTTTTTCATGATTGCAGGGTTTTTTAAGGGGCTGTCATAATTGCCCGGAACGCCGAAGATGCCTGTCGTTGTTTTAAAGCTCCGAATTAATTCCGAGAGCGCCGAGACTTCGATAGACAGTTCCTGCTTCTGCTTGTCGCTGAAAAAGTCTCCGGTAATGAAAAGAAGGTCCGGTTTCAAGGCGTTGACCTTTGCAATCAGGTTTTTTTCCCGATTTCCGATGCCGCCTTGAAGATGAATATCGGAAAGCTGCACTATCTTAATTCCTTCTAAAACTTGCGCCAGCTCCGGATCGTGAATCACTATATTTTCAGTCTTGAGCCAGTTCGGTTCGATCCAGTAGGCATCGACAAATGATGCCATTCCGGCAAGAACAATAAGTATGGTCACCTTACCAAAGAGAGAGAGTCTTTTCTTCCGGTACCAGGAAAGAGCGATCAGAAGAAGAATCAGCACCGAAAAAAGGTTGAAGGCCCATGTCACTATACTCAATTTCTCAGCAGTTGTAATCATACCCGTCACTATTTACTATTCACTATTCACTGTTTACTATTTACTATTTACTTGATACTTGGGATTGTAAAGACAAGAGGAGTCACTCATATAACTTTTGCAGTTCGGCGCCTCTAAAATAATGCGCCAGGATGGCCTCGGCGCTGAATCCTTTAGCGGCCATTACCGCCGCTCCGATCTGGCATAAACCAACGCCGTGCCCCCAGCCGCCGCCATCCAGAATAAAACGTTGAACCTCGCCGTCTTTCGATCGCTCCGCCGAAACTACAAACGCGCTGCTTAAAAGGTGGGTGGGAGAAAGCCAGCTGCGAATTTCCAATTCTTTGCCGACAATAACGGTCTGTTTTGTGCCTTCTATTTTCAATTTGCTGATTCTGCCGGAAGGACCGCGCCGGACCGCCGTCAGATTTTGCAATGCACCGAAATCAATGCCGGATTTTTTTCGAAGAATTTCTTCCAACTCTTCGCGGTCGTAACTTACCTGCCAGCGGAAAAAATCAATCGTTTCCTGATCAAAGGAAGGCAATATTTGACCCAGTAATGCTTTGTCACCGGTATTGCAGTAAGCAGCAGGTTTACTTTTGAACCATCTTTCAGCATCCTCCTCGGTAACAATGGCGGCATAACTGCCGTCATGATCGGCCACATTTTGGAGATAAGGGAAGGACTTATCTTCCCAGGCTGAGAAGAAAACCTCGGTGAGCCCGCCGCAGGATTTATAATAGCGGGCATCACAGACTTTGTTGTTCTGAACTAAATATACGCCCCGGGTTGCATCAATTGCCGCCTTTACACCGGCAGAGGTAATCTGTGATATTCCCTGGTAGCGCTGACAGTGGTCATCGGCACAGACATCAAAACCGCAATGGTCGTTGGTATCGTGCCAGCGAATTATTTCATCGGTGTCTGTTTGATCAACCCGGAGGGCATTGGCGTTCCTTTTTTTCCGCATGAGCATGGCGACCAGCCAACTGCGGGCGGTGATAGCCTGGGCCTTTAAGAATTCCAGCGGGGCGCGCGCCGACATTTCCGAAGAAATGACAGAGGTCAGATAATCTTCCAGGGGGATCTCATTAATAAGATGGAAAGATGAATCGGGATTGGCCCGCAGGATGATGTTGCCGCGAAATGTCTGTTGAAGAGTTCTCTGCCAGTGAAAACCGATGCCTATTTTGACGTCAACGGTAAAAGTTGTATGCTCACCGGCGGTTAGAAGGATTTTTTTTCGCGAGGCCACTTTCTTACCCGTATCATCACTCAGATTAATTCTTCCGGCAACGCTCTGAACATGAAGAAACTTTCCCGCCGTCTTCCCGCCGGGAAGATAAAATTCTCCATTTAAGGTTATTTTAGACTCGCAATATCTTTGCAGCAGGGCAACTTTAATTTTCGGCTCACGATCAATCATCAACATTCCGCATTTCATCTAAAGTTAACGGTTTCTGCTTTTATGGATAAATTATGCTAAAGTCAAGCAAGTTATCCATATTGGTTCGCCTTTATCTTCATTTAACATAATGCTTGAATATTATTAATATATCATATATATCCGCTTAAAAATACAAAGCGGATGATTTATGGCGTATATATGGCCTATTGGCGGAGGTAAAGGCGGCTCCGGTAAAAGTTTCTTAACTTGTACACTGGGAAGGCTTTTGGCCGGATTCGGCAAAAAGACTCTTCTTATTGACCTTGATCTGGGTGCGGCAAATCTCCATACTTTTCTCAATGTTCCCTATCCGACCAAAAATCTATCCGATTTTATTAGAAAAAAATGTTCATCTCTCGAAGATATTATTCTGGAAACGCCCATTCCCAATCTTTTCCTGATCAGCGGCGCCAATGATACGCTGGATATTGCCAATCTTCCTTATGAAAAAAAAATGAAGACAATGAGATCGATCTCAAAGCTAAAATACGATTGTATTCTTCTTGATCTTGGCGCCGGAACTTCCTTTAATACTCTTGATTTTTTCCTCATCTCGCAAAACGGCATTTTTATAGCCACACCGGAACCCACTTCTATTGAAAATATTTACCGGCTGATAAGGTCTATCTATTTTCGCCGGATCAGGCAGCACTTTACCACTACCGCCTTTAAGGAACTGGAAGAAGAAGCGGTGCAATCTTTTGGCAGTGACGCTTATAACAAGCCGGAATGTATAATGCAGGCGGTTCAAAAAATATATCCGGAAACCGGCATGAAACTGGAAAATGATTTTAACTCCTATAAATTCAAATTCATTCTTAATCAACTGCGTAAACAGGATGATGCCGGATTAGGCCCGCAGATCTGCAGGCTTATTGAAAGGCATCTTGGACTCCAGATTGAGTTTGTCGGGAACGTTGCTTATGATGAACATGTCCATGACGCCATCTGCCGACGGATATCATTCCTGGACCGCTATCCTTATACCCGGGCGGCGTGTGATTTGCGCAAGTTGGGCAAGCAAATCACCGATTCCGCAGGCGAACAGATGATGTTTGATAATTTTTAATTCTTTTCAGTCTAAACTCCAGGGGTCGGCTATGGGAAAAAAATTTGCCAAATTGAATTATTATGAAATGCTGGATATAAAACCGGATGTTCCGTCATTTGAAGTGCGTAACGCTTATAACGCTGCCATACAGATGTACCAAACGGATTCTCTTCCCAGTTATTCTTTCTTTTCTCCTGAAGAAAGGAAAGAAATACTGGCTTGCCTGGAAAAAGCTTATCTCACATTGATTAATGAAAAGAGAAGGGAAGATTACGACAACGGCCTCATCGAGCTGGGAATTCTCGATGAGGCCGCAAGGAAACCTGGCACGAAGAAGTCGGTAAATATTTTTAATGTTAACCGGGTGCAGGTCAGGCCCGATGCAACAAAAAGTGCCTCTGCCAGCTTGCGCGCAAAAGTTCTGGAAAATAGTCTTGTTCGTGAAGTAATTTCTCAGGAGGCAATAAGCGGCTCGGATCTCCAAAAGATCAGAAATGAACTGGCGGTGCCGTTGGAAAATATTGCTCTGGAAACCAGAATACGTATCAATTACCTGCACGCCATTGAAGGAGACGATTCGCAGACATTCCCGGCAGCCATATTCCTCAAGGGTTTTATTAAGGCGTATTTAAAATGTCTTTGCCTGGAGCCGGCGGAAGAAATCTGCACGAAATATCTGAATCATCTGGCTTCCCTTGAGAAAAAGGCATGATCCAGAGAAGATAATTTTATGGTAATGTTTCTTTTAACTTTTTTTCTGTTGTACGGCGGAATTCATCTCTATGCATTAATCCGGATAGATAGTATCTTTCATTTTTCCGCAGTCTATAAAACACTTATTATCGTCCTGATGATCTTATTGATATTTGCTCCGATACTGGTGCGTATCGCCGAGACCCATCAAATGGAGGCATTGGCGCGGGTAATTGCTTTCATTGGATATCTCTGGATGGCCTTTATTTTCCTGTTTTTCTGCCTGGGTGTAGTCTTTGATATCGTCAGATTTCCCTTACGGTTTTTCCCCGCCGCGGTTGCCCCTGTTCCTTTAAATAATATCGCCTTTGGCCTGGCGGTTTGTCTCTCATTTATTTTAGTTGCTTATGGATACTTTGACGCCCAGAGAATCAGGATAAAAAAACTGGAAATAGTCACCGGACAAAACTTGCCGGGCGGCGGCAAAATTCGCATCGTCCAGATATCCGATGTCCACATCGGTATAATCATTAAAGAAAAACAACTGCAGGTAATGGTGGATAAAATTAAGGAGGCCCAACCCGATATCCTGGTTTCCACGGGAGATTTACTCGACAGCGAATTAAATAATGTCCTGCCTCTGGCGGAGCTTCTGGCGCAGGTTAAACCGCAGTTCGGCAAATACGCAGTTACCGGCAATCATGAATATTTCGCCGGAATCGCCAAGTCGCTTGCATTTACCAGGCAGGCAGGTTTTGAAATCCTCCGGGATGAAGTGAAAGAGGTGGCGGGAATAAATATTGTAGGAATCGATGATATTACCGGCAGAAGGCCGATAGTCCTTAGAGAAAATCGCCGCTCGACAAAAACAATGCCTGCGTCAAGTAATGATAAATTCGTTTTACTGCTGAAACATCAACCATTTGTCAATCCGACCGATGATTTTAATTTACAGCTTTCCGGACACACTCACGGCGGACAGATATTTCCCTTTCGGTTGATCACCGGCCTGTTTTTTGAGAACAACTACGGTTATTTTGAACTGGAGAAAAACAAGCTGCTCTATGTAAGCAGAGGTGTCGGCACCTGGGGACCGCCGGTGCGTATCTTCGCCCCACCGGAAATTACGGTTATCGATTTGATCGCGCAAAAGGCCAATTAATTATTAAAATCATTTATGATGGATTCGTAAAAAGTCGCAAAAACAACAATTTTCAGACGGCCTCGTAAAATACCCTAAAGGGCACGCGAGGCCGCAGGCAAGGGGCGCAAATCATGAGGAAAGAGGCGTACTTAGCGTACGCCGCATAGCCTGCCCCGTGCTTGACACGGGGAATGATGAAGCGCACCCAGCATACGCCGGATTCACTTGGCATCCGGCCTTTTTACGAGGTTGTCATTTATTAACCGCTCGCCAATATCTTTGCTCAAACTTAAAAAGGAGAATCATTTTATGCCTTTTTTTACAACAGATGACGGCGTTCGTCTGTATTACCGGATCAGCGGCGAAGGCCCGGCAGTTGTGTTGCTTCATGGATTGACGGCCAGTTCCCGCCATTTTCAAAAACAGATTCCGGTGCTTGCCGCCCATTTTCTGGTCATTGCCCCCGATCTGCGCGGGCACGGGCAGTCGGAAACATTAAACGACCATCTGACAATTGCGCGTCTGGCGCTGGATTTAAAACAGTTGTTGGCGGAATTGAAGATAACCAAAGCATCTTTCATTGGCTGGTCGATGGGAGCGCACGTTATTTTTGAATATGTCAAAAATTATTCCTGCAAAAACATAGAAAAAATTGTCATCATTGATATGACACCGAAGCTCTTGAAATCGGCGGATTGGAACTGCGGCCTGCCGGGTATTTTCACCCGTAAGCAAGGCGATTTCGGCCACGAGGATAATCTTTATATGCTTTCCGTAATACTGGATAATTGGGAGGCATACAGCAAAGTTGTTGCCCGGCGGATTCTAAACAAATCGTTATACAATGAAAAAATGGAATTCAACGCCAATGCCGATTTTAAAGGGAAGAATGACCTGCCCTGGCTCTATGAAGAAGCAAGAAAAAATAAAGCCTGGGTCGTTGCCGGTTTCTGGGTGGCCATGGCGATGCAGGATTACCGGCCTGTTTTGCCCAAAATTGCAGTGCCCTGTCTCTTGACCTACGGAACGGAAAGCAACTATTACCCGCCCGAAAATTATGAATACATGCAAAAGCAACTGTCTGATGCCCGGATTGTACCATTTGCCGCTTGCGGCCATGCGCTGCATATTCAGGATGCGGAATTTTTTAACAAAACGGTGCTGGAGTTTTTGCAAATTGGGTAAATTGCAGATGGGGGAGGAAACGCCCGATCATCAAACGTTTTCATCAGGCCGGAGACTTGACAATCTGCAATTAATGATCAATTTATCGCCGCATTAACTTTTAATCCACGCGATTATCTGAATAAATCACACAATATATATTTGGAGGCATCATGGAAGGAAAAGTTGAAACCCGTCAATTTAAAACTGAAGTTCAGCAACTCATGAACGTCATTATCAATTCACTCTACTCCCATAGGGAAATCTTCCTGCGGGAACTTATCTCTAATGCGTCGGACGCCATTGATAAGCTCAGATTCCGGACGCAGACGGAGCCGGAACTCCTGGGCGACGACACCGAACTGAAAGTCAAGCTTACACCCGACAAAGAGAATATGACGCTGGAAATCACCGATAACGGCATCGGCATGACCCACGAGGAAGTCGTTGAAAATATCGGGACCATCGCCAAGAGCGGGACGGCGGATTTCCTCGCGTCTCTCGGTGCAAACAATAAGCAGGGCGCCGTGACGCCCGAGCTCATCGGCCAGTTCGGCCTGGGCTTTTACAGCGCTTTTATCGTCGCCGACAAAGTAACTCTGATCACCCGCGCCGCCGACAGTGAAAGGGGAACAAAGTGGGAATCCGCCGGGGACGGATCTTATACAATTGAATCCGTGGACAAGAAAACCCGCGGTACAACCATCATCCTGAAACTGAAAAAACCGGAAAATGACGAGCAGGATTTCACCGAGGAATGGACCATCCGCGGCATTGTGAAGAAGCATTCCGATTTTGTCGCCTATCCCATCGTCATGGACGTAGAAAGAAATGAACCGGTTCTCGATGCGGAAGGCAAGCCGGATAATGACAAAACCGAGAAAGTAATCCGCGAAGAAACCTTAAATTCCATGAAGGCAATCTGGGCCAAGGACAAAAAAGAGGTTACGGAAGAGGAGCACAGTGAATTTTATCAGCACATCAGCCACGACTGGAATCCCCCTCTCGCCCATCTCCACCTCAAACTCGAAGGAACAACGGAATACAACGCTCTTTTGTATATCCCCTCCAAAATCCCTTTCGATCTCTTTACCCACGAGCAGAAACATGGAATTCAGCTTTATTCCAAGCGGGTTTTCATCATGGAGAACTGCAGGGAGCTCATGCCCCAGTACCTGGCCTTCGTCAAGGGTGTTGTCGATGCCCCGGATCTCAATCTGAACGTCAGCCGAGAAATTCTTCAGCAGGATTCCCTCGTCCGGAACATCAAAAAAAATCTGGTCAAGAAGATACTGGATCTCCTGGCGGGCATGGAACAGGAAAAATACGAAACCTTTTATGCGGAGTTCGGCCATCTCTTTAAAGCCGGTATTTCCCAGGATTTCGAAAACAGGGATAAAATTGCTTCGCTGCTGCGCTACAAGACCACCCATTCCGACGGCAAATACTCATCGCTTGCCGATTATGTCAACCGGATGAAGCCGGACCAGAATGATATTTTCTATATTACCGGTGAAAACCTGACTTCGCTTTTAAACAGCCCCCATCTGGAGCGGCTGAAGGAAAAGGATATGGAAGTACTCCTCATGACTGACCCCATCGATGAATGGGTTATTCGCGATCTGCATGAATTTGAGAAAAAAACCTTCAAGAGCGCCGAAAAGGGAGATCTCGAGTTGGATAAGGTGGACGATAAGAAAAAAGAGGAATTCTCCGCCCTCTTCGATTTTATCAAGACCAGCCTCGATGAAAAGATAAAGGAAGTCAAACCTTCCACCCATCTGAAAGATTCGGTGGCGTGCCTTTCCGGAGATGCTTATGACATGAGTGCGTACATGGAGAAGATCCTGAAAGCAAGCGGCCAGAACGTTCCTAAGGCCAAGCGGGTGCTGGAACTGAATATGGATCATCCCCTTCTTGTCAAAATCAAGTCCCT
>JBDKVD010000117.1:0-12881 GCA_039679325.1 Smithella sp. | reverse complement strand
TTTATTAAGATCAATCAAATATGCTTTTCAGTTCTAATAAATTTGTCTCTTTATTTGCCGATGAATAAACCCAATGTGCGGCTTCTCTGACATATTTCTTTCGAACGGGGTTATCTTCTATGTATTTTGCTTTTGTCAGGTAAAAATCTTCATTTATCACAACTTCCGGCATGTTGGTTTTCTGCCAGAAATGGTATTCCCCATTTACATCGAATAACTTTAATATATGCGGCTCAGTTTCAATTATATTCTTCTTTAGTTGCTTTGATGTAAATGTTTTAAAGTCTCTGATAAAACCAGCCATATCATTGCTGCGGACGATAAGGTGAATGTGGTTTAACATAAATACATAGTGGAAAATGCCTAATTCCCTATTGGCCTGACAGAATTTCAAAGATTCCAACAAAATATCCCAGCGATTATATCGGTCAAACAGGTAGTACCAACGATACACGGTAAGGGTTAAAAAATACGCCTCCTGTTTCATCGCTTTTTGTACTCTTACTGAGGGCACTTTATTAACCTCTGTGTTTAACATTGCGGTTCAATCTGCAAGATTGAACCAGCTATCCATCCGCAATCAATACCGCTTAATAACCTATCTGGCAGCTCAAGCGGTATTGATTGTCCCGATTTATTTGCCTTCCCCAAACACACGCTTAAAAGTAAAATCCAGATTCTTTAAAAAATTATTAACATTAAAAATCGACGTCAGATCCTGCTCATTCAGATATTTAGCAACTTCCGGATCTTTCTGCAGAAGGGCTTGAAAATCCACCCCCTCTTCCCAGGACTTCATCGCATTGCGCTGAACAATGGCGTACGCATCCTCCCTGGTTGTGCCTTTATCGATTAAGGTTAATAAAACCGTCTGCGAGAAAATTACTCCATAAGTCATATTCAGATTATGGAGCATTCTTTCCGGATAGACGACCAACTTATCAATTAAACGTGTAAAACGGCCCAGCATGAAATCCAGGGCGATGGTTGCATCAGGCCCGATTACTCTTTCCGCCGAAGAATGGCTGATGTCTCTTTCATGCCAGAGAGCAATATTTTCCAAGGCGGCAACGGCGTAGGAACGCACAAGTCTCGCCAATCCTGATATATTTTCGGAAAGCACCGGATTGCGTTTGTGCGGCATGGCCGAAGATCCTTTCTGACCCGGTGAAAAATATTCTTCGGCTTCTCGAACTTCCGTTCTCTGGAGCAATCTTATTTCCTGGGCAAACTTATCCAGCGAGGAGGCAATAATCGCTAAAGTCGTAAAAAACTCCGCATGCCGGTCACGCTGCACAATCTGCGTAGAGACCGGCGCCGGTTTCAATCCCAACTTTTCACAGACATATTCTTCAACAAATGGATCGATAAAAGAAAATGTACCGACGGCGCCGGATATTTTTCCCGTACAGACTGATTCTTTTGCATGAATAAGGCGCAGGCGGTTGCGCTGCATTTCCTGATACCATACGGCCATCTTTAACCCGAAGGTAATGGGTTCTGCATGAATGCCGTGGGAACGGCCGATCATCAAAGTATTTTTGTGCTCAAAAGCTTTTTTCTTTAAAACCGCCAGAAGTTCATCTATGTCGGCCAAGAGAATATCCGCCGCTTCTTTTAAAATAACGGCAAATGACGTATCCAGCACGTCGGACGAAGTCATCCCCATGTGCAGAAAACGGCCATCCTCGCCCACTACTTCCGTAATCGAAGTTAAAAAAGAAATAACATCGTGTTTGGTGATTCTTTCGATTTCATCGATCCGCGCCATGTTGATAACGGCTTTTTCTTTAACAGTATTGATCGCACTCTCAGGAACCTTGCCCAGTTTAACCATTGCTTCGGACGCATATATTTCCACATCCAGCCATTTCTGATATCTGTTTTCCGGACTCCAGATTTTTTCCATTTTTTCGCGGGAATATCTTGCTATCACATCGTTCTCCTATCTAATTCATTAAATAACAGCTGAAATGATCATCTGAAACATGTGAGTTACTATTACAACACCCTGCATTCAGTCAAGAATTAATCTATAAATCAATCCAAGACAGGTACTTTCCACATAAAAATAATTAGTATAAATATTTCTGAAAATGGTAAAATTAGCAGCCATGAAGACACAAGAAAAAGCCCAATCCAGCCAATATACTTTACGGGAAGAAATTTTAAACAGCGTTACTCATGGAACCGGCGCAGTGGTCAGTATTGCCGGACTGGCGCTTTTAATCTTTTTTTCCAACCTGTATGGACAGACAAGTCACATTGTCAGTTGTACGATATTCGGCGTCGCCCTGGTACTACTTTACACTGCATCAACGCTTTACCATAGTTTTCGAAAACCGGACATTAAACAAATTTTAAAAATAGTTGACCATTCCTGCATTTATATTTTGATAGCAGGAACATATACACCTTTTATGCTTGTAGTTGTCCGCGGAGTTTTAGGCTGGTCTATTTTTGCCGTCGTCTGGTCGTTGACTATTTTGGGAATCCTGTTCAAGATCTTTTTTGTTAATCGCTTTAAAATTGTTTCCACACTTGCATATATTTTAATGGGCTGGCTTATCGTTTTTGCTATTGAACCTCTTTTTCAAACACTGCCCGACGGTGGCATTGCCTGGCTTGTATCCGGCGGTCTGGCATATACGTTGGGAACAATCTTTTACGCCTGGAAAAAGCTGCCGTTCAATCATGCCATCTGGCATTTATTTGTTTTAGCCGGCAGTACTTGTCATTTTATGGCTGTATTATTTTACGTTATACCGATAAAGAATTAAAAACGTGCAAAAAACACCCAAGCCTGATTGGCAGCAGAAAATAGTAGAACCAAAGGTCGCGCTTTCCGGCATTAAACCCGGTATGAGTATTTTTCTGGGAACCGGTGTCGCGGAACCGCGCACGCTTTTGAAACATCTCTTTACGGCACAGATGTCCAACTTATGCGATCTGGAGTTAATCCAGATTGTCAGCCTGGGAGATGCCGTCGCCTTAAGCACTTATCAAAACAAGCTGAAATTCCGTTTAAAAACTTTCTATTCCGGATGGCTTGCCAGCGAAGCGATTACAGCCGGTTTTGTTGACATGATCCCCTGCCGCTTTTCCAGCATTCCCAAACTTCTTGCCTCCGGAATAATAAAGGTGGATGCCGCTTTTATCCAGATTTCAACGCCGGATCAATACGGGTTTTCGAGCCTGGGTGTAGCTGTGGATATTGCCCGACAGGCCATGGAAAAAGCTTCTTTCGTTGTCGGTGAAATTAATGAAAACACACCCCGAACAACGGGTGACACTTACGTTCATGTAAGCGATTTTCAATACTTAATTAATGCGGAAGAACCGTTGATTTACTTTCCCCGCTTTCCGGTGGATGCCGTTGCAGACAAAGTAGCCGCCAATGTGGCCGCAATGGTCGAGGACGGCAGTTGCCTTTCCTTTTTCCACGGGTCGCTCTATGAGGCTTTAGGCAAATATTTAAAGCATAAAAAACACTTGGGAATTCATACCTACACATTCACCGACGTTTTAATGGATTTAATAAAATGCGGCGCTGTGACCAATGAGAAGAAAAAATATTTCCCGAGGAAGTCTCTGACTGCCTATGCACAGGGAACTCCCGAACTGATAAAGTGGCTGCATAATAACCATCTGGTGGAATTTCATGGCATTGATGTCATTGCCGATCATTTTAAAACGGGATTCATCGACAAACTTGTTGTAATCCTGCCGGCGCGAAAAGTTGATCTTACCGGAAATATCGCCCTTCACACCGGTAAAGGAAATATAACTCCCAGCCCTGGACAGATTCAGGAGCTCTTTATCGGAGCGGAACATTCCCGGGGAGGAAGAACCATTTTTGCACTGCCCAGCCGCAATCTGAAAAATGAATCCAATATCTTACTTTCCGTTGACAGTTTTCCCAACCAGTTTACATTCCGGGAAGGATTGGACTTGATTGTAACCGAATACGGTATGGCATCGTTTTCCGGCAAGTCGGTCCGGGAGAGAGCACAGGCGTTGATCGATATCGCCCATCCGGGTGATCGCGCCGGATTAGTTCAGCTGGCTAAAGAAGCAAAGATTATTTACGCCGATCAAATTTATCTTCAGGATGCCGGACATTTCTATCCGGAAAAAATAGCCACGGAACATACATTTTCCGACGGCACAAAAGTTTCTTTCCGCGCCATCAAACCTTCAGATGAAGAAGCAATGAGGCGGCTTTTTTATCGTTTGTCCGGCAATACTGTATTTTACCGTTATTTCAGCCCTCTAAAAACCATGCCTCATGCTAAAAATCAGGAATATGTCAATGTTGATTACCGGAGGAATATGTCCATCGTCGGGATCATCGCGAGGGCGGAAACAGAAAAAATAATTGCCGAAGGTCGCTACGGCCGCCATGCGGACGATTCTCTGGCCGATTTGGCTTTCATGGTTGACGAAAAATTCGCAGGCAGGGGAATCGCTTTATTTTTACTCGAAATGTTGATTCAATACGCCCGCGAGCAGGGCATTACCGGCTTTTGTGCCGACGTTCTTTACGATAACAAACCGATGCTCAAAGTTTTTGAAAAATTGCCTTTTGTCGTTAATTCAAAACTCGAATCCGGCATTTATCATCTAACGATTAATTTTTCGGAAGAAGAAACATCTCCGGCCGCTGTTGATTGGAAATCATCTCTGGATTAAATTTTCTTAACCGAAATCAGCCTTGAATTATCATTTTTTAAATGTTAGAAGTTCCACGCATTATATATAAATGTACAGCCACATTACAAAAGGAGACAGACATGAAAACAACCTTTAAATACATAATATGCATGGTTTTTATTCTGATATTTACCGGATCGTTGTGGGCAAAGGACAAATATACCATAACGGTGCTGCCCTTCACCTTGAATAGTTCGGAAAATATCGAATATGTCAGGCAGGGCATACAGGACATGCTCATCACACGGATTGCCGTATCCAATAAAATTAATGTCACTGCTAAAGATGTCGTTGCAGAGGAATTAAAGAAAACCGGTATTAAAACTATTTCTTTAACCGATGTGTACGGCATAGGGAAAAAATTAAAATCAGATTATGTGGTTTGGGGAAGCATAACCAAGATCGGCGGCAGCATTAGTGTTGACGGCAAACTGGTTGATATTTCGACCGCTAAATCCGATGTCGGATTTTTCACCCAATCTTCAAACATGGATGAAGTTATCCCCAAAATAAATGAATTTTCACAGCGAATAGTTCAGCACATCATGGGAGGCGCTCCTCAAGTCGCCGCAGCGACTTCTCCTGCTGCAACACCTTCACAAACTCCGGGAATTTCTCGGGAAACAATGATTATAGCCGGAATGAAAACAGGTAAAAGAGGAACGCTGACTTCCGTTATTAATGCCGATTATATTAATAGCCCCTATGATCCTTTTAAACACAAAGGCTTTTGGATGAGCCAACAGTTCCCAACGGAATTTAAAGGTATGGATATCGGCGATGTCAACGGTGACGGTAAAAATGAAGTAGTCACAATCGATGATCGTAATATTTACATATACCAAAAGCTTGATAACGAATTCCGGGTATTGCAGAAAATTACAGGAAAAAAATACGATAAATACTTATCTGTTGACGTGGCGGATATTAAAAGAACCGGCATCAAACAAATTTATGTAACATCCGTAAATGATGCAACTCTTGATTCTTTTGTTGTGGAATATAAAGATGGAAAATATGTAAAAACAGATTCCGACCTAAAATGGTTTTTACGGGTAATAGACACGCCCTCGGGAATCCCGCTGCTGCTATGCCAAACATTTGGTTTTGATCAGATATTTAATACGGCTATCTATGAACTTGTCTGGAGAAACGGTAAGTTTGTCGAAGGTCCGAAAATGAAAATACCCATGGGTTTATCGATTTACGGGTTGGCGATAGATAATTTCGGTACAGGTGGCAACGATGACAGAATTATTGCCCTGGATGAGCTGGATCATATATGTATTTTCCGACAAACAAACAAACCTTTAAACCAGATTTTCACTTTCGGTTTTCACAATGATGATCTTATCTGGAGAGGCGATGAAGAGTTTGGAGGCAGTAATAACTACTTCGAAAATGTAGAAGATAAAAAACGATATGAAGATGAGAGTACTAGAAAAAGCGCTTACGTCAATTTAAGGATTCTTACTTATGACATTAATAAAGATGGGAAAAAAGAACTTATAATTGTTAAAAATTTATCATCAGCCGGCCGTGTTTTTAAGAACATAAAATTGTTTACTTCCAGCGAAATTTATAATTTAGAGTGGGATGGGTTAGGCATGGCTGAAAACTGGAGAACAAAAAAAATTAATGGTTACGTTGCCGACTATGTATTCAAAGATATAGATAACGACGGCAAACCGGAACTTGTTTTAGCTTTAGTGTTATCAATTGGCTCTTCCGTAAGAGAAAAAAGCGTAGTTGTCTTTTATAAATTGGACGGAGTTAATCAATAGTTATTGACAAAACTTAAGCGGTTATATATAGCGACTTTCAGATTTTTTTTATCAAAAGGCGGTGTAGCTCAGTTGGTCAGAGCATACGGCTCATATCCGTAGTGTCCCTGGTTCAAATCCAGGCACCGCCACCAGTCATTACAAGGACTTAGAGAAATTTCTAAGTCCTTTTCTTTTAGGTGATAAAACAATGAAGCGTATATTTTTTACTTTATGCGTATTTTTTTCTTTAGTAATTGCCGTCAACGCCGGTGACTTATACAGTTGCATAGACAGCACCGGCAAAACAATAGTTACTGATAATCCGCAAACTGGAATGAGAAATTGTGTCTTAAAGGACTCTGATACGAAGACGCCGTCAGAAGAGCCTCCAATTGAACAGAAAAGGGATGTTGAAAAAAAAGATAACGCCACTGCAAAAAAGCAGGACACGGCAGAAGAGCGGGAAAGACGCATAAATAATTGTATTGATTGCTGCAATAAGAAAATTGATGCCTGTTATAATTATACTGCGGACAGCAGACTTTGCATGGCGGAAAGTCAAAGTTGTGTCGCTACCTGTAAATCCGAAGGTTCTTCTCCTTCGTCATGGAGTGATTGTTGGGCTCAGTCCAAGAAGTAATAATTTTTATGAACAACAATGTGACAGAATCCAGTATTTATAATTTTAAGCCTTCCGTATTTATCCGCAACCGTCATCTGCAATCAGTTCCGTCCAACTCCCATGCGCTTGTTGTCTGGTAAAAATCCGCTGGATGAAAACTCTCAAACATAAATAAAAACAGAACTTGTAAAAATAATAGACAATTTTTAACTACCTTGTTAAATATAATTCTGGATAAATTCTTGATTTCAGGATTTTTATGGATACGTCTATTTTCCGGCAAAAAGAACTGCTGCCGTCATTAATTGCCGGCAAATTGTCTTCGATACCCATTGATTACAAAGAAAAATATCAACAGTTTAAATCCTCCTCGAACATAGCCACCCCTCCTCACCGTGTGGCCGGAGTTGTTCTGCTGCTTGACTATAAGCAATTAAATACAGGTGATTCCGAATATGTTTTTCAGCTCATCAAACGTTCGGAACTAATATCGCAAGCCGGCGACATCAGTTGTCCCGGCGGCATGCTTCATCCGTCCATCGATAAAATCATCAGTGTTTTTTTAACCACAGGACTACTGCCTTCGTTGCATAAAGGATT
Source organism: Smithella sp. (assembly GCA_039679325.1). GTDB lineage: Bacteria > Desulfobacterota > Syntrophia > Syntrophales > Smithellaceae > MVRV01. The sequence continues at coordinate 5,180 of JBDKVD010000117.1, read as the reverse complement.
AAGCAGGCTCGCTTGCCATGAAGACAAAGAATCAATTGATTTAGTTCGTCTTTTTCTTAGTAACGCTTTAAGGGAAGCATGGGAGGAAATTGGGTTGAATCCTTTTACGGTTTCATTTTTGGGTGCTTTGCCTACTTATTCCCTGATCCTTATGACCCGGACAATTTTTCCTTTAGTATGCCTGACCAGGAAACCATATGAATTTAAATTGAGTCCGGAGGTGGAAAAAGTATTAGAAATCCCGCTCAGTACTTTTTTCGACGGCTCCAAATATGCGTTGCTGGAAATTGAAACGTCATTTCACCATCACATGTCCAGAAATCAATTTCCCTGTATTGTACTTAACGATGATCAAGAAGAACAGGATATCCTTTGGGGAGCAACTTTTAACATTATAATGAATTTTTTAAGCATTATTTCCGACGACAGTTTGCCGGTTCCATCCTCGTCGGATAGAATTAAAAAAGTTTTATCAAACACATACATTTCCGGAAACAACCGTCAAAAAGATAAGGCATAAAATCTTGCGGAGAAAACTATGAGCAAAACATTTAAAAAGATCTTAATCGCCAACCGTGGTGAAATAGCCGTCCGCATCATCCGTACTTGTCAGGACATGGGCATTCAGACGGCAACTGTTTACTCCGAGATAGACGCTAACGCTCTGCACGTGCATCTGGCTGATGAAGCTTACGAAATTGGACCACCGGAAGCACTGGAAAGTTACCTCAATTTTGGAAAAGTGCTCGAAGTGGCACAACGCTGCGGAGCCGAAGCCATTCACCCCGGCTATGGCTTCCTTTCCGAAAATCCCGAATTTTTCGATGCGGCTGAAAGCCGCGGCATAACTATTATCGGCCCTTCCAGTGAGAGCATATCAAAAGCAAAACCGAAAAACCGTGCACGGCAATTGATGAAGATGATTAATATTCCAGTGACCCCCGGTTCCGATGAAGCAATTACCGATACCGGTCCAAAGGGTATCTCTCAGGCGCATGAAATTGCCGCTGAAATCGGCTATCCCGTTGTTGTCAAACCAGCCGGTGCGGGCGGTGGAATCGGCATCATGATCGCCAGAAATCAAAAGGAACTTGATAAGGCTGTTGAAGCCGCAAAATCACGTGGACAAAAGGCTTTCGGTCTCTCCAGTTTCTATATTGAAAAATATCTATCCGGAGTCAAACATGTCGAATTTCAGGTTCTTGCTGATCAATTCGGTAATGTTGTGCATCTCGGAGAAAGGGATTGTTCCATTCAGCGCCGTTTTCAAAAACTGATTGAAGAAGCTCCCTGCCCGATTCTGACACCCTTTTTAAGGATGAAGATGGGTGCTGCGGCAATAGACGTTGCAATGACTCTGAACTATGTAGGAGCTCTTACTGTTGAATTCTTCTATATGCCGGGCAACCCCAGGGAATTTTATTTCAACGAGATTAATTCACGTCTTCAGTGCGAACATTGTATTACGGAAATGGCTACCGGTATTGATATTGTCAAGCAGCAGATCAAGATCGCGGCAGGCAATCAGCTTGACATTGATCAGGACGACATTACAATCAAAAGTCATGCCTTGGAATGCCGGATCAACGCGGAAGATCCCGTTAAGTTTCTGCCTTCGCCGGGCACAATTCAAAAGCTCCGCTTTCCTCATGGTCCGGCTGTTCGAGTCGATGAGGGCATCTACGAAGGTTACACGGTTCCCTTTTATTATGATTCATTGCTCATGAAATTAATAACATGGGGAAAAGGTCGTGAAGAAGCTATCGCCCGCATGAAACGGGCGCTCGCGGAATCACGCATTCAAGGATTAAAGACAACGATTCCACTCCATCGAGCAGTACTGGAAGACGAAGATTTTCTGTCAGGTATGTATTCGACCGATTTGCTCAATAAACCTGAACTCAAAAACAAAATAAAAGAAAAAGCAAATAAGGCATAGGCGAAAATTAATGAATCATATTTTGTCTTTTATTGTCAGTATAATATTGACACACAGGTGATCTTTTTCTATATTCCCTATATCAAAAGAAATATCTTATTTTTAGAAAGTGATGACTAATGAATCCTAATGTCTTTAGAGAATATGATGTAAGAGGCGTCGTTGATCAGGACTTAAATGAAGAATTTGTGTTTAACTTAGGCCGCGCTATCGGCACATATGCCGACCAGAATAAGGTAAAGACCATGTCTGTCGGTCGTGACTGTCGTTTAAGCTCCGATGCCTATCAAAATTTCTTAATTAAGGGTCTTAATTCCTGCGGCATTGAAACGGTTGATATCGGACTTTGCGCCACTCCCATGCTTTATTTTTCCATCCGTCACCTGAAAACAGACGGCGGAGTAATGGTTACGGGAAGTCATAATCCGCCGGAGTTTAACGGCTTTAAAATCTGCATCGGTAATGACACAATTTATGGAGAAAATATTCAGGATTTGAGGAAAATTATCGAAAAAGGCAAATTTGCAGCAGGACAGGGACGCTCTCAAAATCAGGATATATCAAAAGAATATGAAAATTATCTTTATGAAAACGTCTCTATCAATAAAAAGTTAAAAGTTATCGTCGATGCCGGTAATGGAGTCGGCGGACGTTTTTTCCTTCCCCTGCTTAAACGCTTGGACTACGATGTTACAGATATATTTTGTGAACCTGACGGCCGCTTTCCCCATCACTTTCCCGATCCCACTGTTGAAGATAATTTAGAAGAACTGATCAGAGTTGTCCAGGAACAAAAAGCGGATTTAGGAATAGCCTTTGACGGCGATGCCGATCGCCTTGGTGTTATCAGCGATAAAGGCGAGATCATCTGGGGCGATAAATTACTGTTGCTCTTTTCCCGCTACATTCTCCAAGACAAACCCGCCTCCACAATCATCGGCGAAGTAAAGTGTTCACAGGTTTTATATGATGATATCAAAAAGCATTCCGGAAGACCAATTATGTGGAAAGCCGGACATTCGCTGATCAAGGCCAAGATGAAAGAGGAAAAAGCTGCTCTGGGCGGAGAAATGAGCGGACATATCTTCTTTGCGGACCGCTACTTCGGTTATGATGACGCTATTTACGCCGCCTTGAGACTTCTGGAAATATTATCGCAGACCGGCAAACAAATCAGTTCCCTTCTTTCCGATGTGCCGCAAACCTTTGCTACTCCGGAAATCAGAATTGATTGTCCTGATGATAAAAAGGCCGATATTGTTAATAAGATAAAAAGTCATTACCGCAATACGCCCGGCATAATTGATATTGACGGGGTGCGCATTCCGTTTAAAGACGGTTGGGCTCTGGTCCGTTCCTCCAACACGCAGCCGATAATAGTTTTACGTTTTGAAGCTTCTTCCAGTGAGGCTCTGCAGGCAATTCGGCGGGAAGTGGAAGAACTCCTCGAGCTTTAAATGTATTTATTACTTTTTTGATGAGATCGAAAAACGGCTATTGTAAAATTTCTTCTACAATAGCCGTTTTATCTTATGGTATAAACAATAAAAAACCATTGGCAAAATACACCAAACCTACAACTCCACACCCCATCCCCAACACCCATACATATTTTTTCTTCAACAAAGCGGCTATTGAAGACAACAGTATGGCAATTTGCAGGAAAATAACGGCCAATCCGAAGGCCTGAGTATGCTTTTGGGCTTCATCCCGAATGGACTCTAATTTCTTGGCTTCTTGTGCAATTAACGTCTTTTCTTCCTCGTAGCGTTTTAATTTTTGATTGTACGCTGTTATTTTTTCCTCATATTCGTTCCGCAAATCTTCTGCAAGTTTTTTTCTGTCTTTTTTAAGTTCCAATTCCATTGATTCTTTCTGGTTTTCATATAAGTAACCCTTGATGCTTTTCGACTGATAATATGCCCACTGATTAGCCGCCTGTGTTTGGGAAAGGACCGAACGTGTAGAGTAACCTGCTCCCTTAAACGTAGAAAGTGTTGCGCAAACGGCAAGCACAACAGTTGTCAGCGCCAGATAATTCAGCCATCTTTCCTTTGGTTCTTCTGCCATACAAAAACATATCCTCCTTAGTGAATATTAATTACCAGAATTGCGGGTCAACTAAAACTCCGTCCGTCAAATTCACATTAACCGGCACAACTTCTTTTATCCCGAGCTTTTTCATAAAACCCAAAACTAAGATTAAATTGGAAACGTCCGTCGCTGCATAATTGCCGCCGATTTCTTTATCGCTAAACTCCAACCTCGTCTCCAGAGCATTTTGCAGCTCTTCCCTGTTACAGAGGGCATTTTCCCTAAGTTGCTTTTTTACACTTTGATTATGCACCCCGCCGATGCCTAAGACTACGGAATCCGCCTCCAGAATAATTTTCTTAATCTCATCAGGCACGTCCCCGGCAGAAGCCAAAACAATCTCCAACGCATTTTTTAGATTTTCTTTGCCGATAGGATTCGGCGATAAATGTTTTTCCGGTCTTTGCTTCTTAACGTGCAGCAATATTGCTTCTTTAAAAGAAACTGAAGCCATGCGGCCTCGATAAATTACAAATTCCCGGTTCTTTTTGCGAAAAATAATCTGCATGGAAGCGCCGCCTATATCCCAAACAACAATATTTTCCGTCTTCGACGGAAAGACGGCAGTGGCTGCCAGATACCCCAGCATTGCTTCCTGATCCTGATCGATCAGTTTCATTGATATTCCCGTTTTTTCTTTAATTTCCTTCAGAAATTCTAATGAGTCGGATGCCTGTCGGAAAGATTCGGTAGCCGCTCCGGAAAAAGCTGTGGCTTGATATTTTATTGCTTCATTTTTCAAATTGTTCAGGGCAGTTGTTCCCCTGCTTCGTATTTGCTCAGTGAATGCGCCTGAGCGGTGATTTCCCGCATAAGCAACTTTCACTTCATTTTTATACACTATTTCTTCTACCGTCTGCAGACACTTATTAACTCTGCCGACTTTCATTTTTGTCGTTTCTGATCCCATATCAAATGCCGCCCGATATGAAATACAATTACTTTCCTGAGGCGGCAAAACGTACCCGCAACCGGCGAAACAGCAAATAAGTATAATCAAATAAAACAGGAAAGTTTTTCTGTCAGTAAATAAACATCGCAGCATAACGATTTGCCTTAACCGTCTTGATTAAGAGACTTTGTGATATTTCATTCTCTAAGCTGCGGGAATTTACACTATACAGCAAAAATCCGCAACACAAAGCCT
>JBDKVD010000116.1:0-16629 GCA_039679325.1 Smithella sp. | reverse complement strand
CTGTCCGGGGTAAAATTGGCGATATTCAACGGCGACGGAATTTTTCTTTCGCCTAGATCAGAAATGATGAAATCACAGATCGAAGAGCTCATATTCAATTAAACCTTTCCGGCAATCATTATGGATGAGGCATTCATACCTGATATTATTTCTCCCTCAAAACCGGCATCAGCCAATAGAGATGCACCCGTAAGATAAATGTTCTTGAAACTTGTTCTGTTTGTTCTGGCGGCAAAACCGGTAATAAATGAATTTCTCATTTTATATTTAGGGTTAATTACACCATGGGACATTATGGATATTTCTATTGATTTTTCCAGATCAAAATATTCTATATTTTCCTTTAAAAAAGGAAGAAAAAAATCCAGCCGGTCGATAATTGACGAAGCCTGAGCGCCAAGATTGTCGTGCGACCATACAACGGCGTCAGCAGGCAAAAAGACCGTTGCTGAAAGTGACAGCTTGTTTGCGGCGGATGCTGCATCACATGCCGGCATATTCGATTCCAGAATGATCAGATTATCATCGTATATGTTTTTGTGAACATCGGAGAGTACTGCCGCGTAGTGCGACATTTTTTCAGGGATACAATCACCTTTACAGCCTAAATGAATTGTGAAAGGTAAATGGGAAACTGTAACCGGACTCAGCCGTTCACCAAAATTGATTTTCTTTTTATCAGCGAACAATAAGTGCATTTTTTCCCACTTTGTGCTGATAATTAAATTTTTTCCGGAAATAACGTAAGAGTTTCCTGCCGAGTCTGCAATTTCTATTTCAATCGCATTTCCTTTTTTAATATTTAATACTTCGCAAGGACTCAAGTACAAACCATTATTCGATTCGATTTTTTTAATCAGAGAATTGAAAAGAGTCTGTTTACCTTGCTGAAAATAATATACACCCCGAAAAGGGACGCATTGTTGAAAGCTGGAAGAAAAACTGTTTTTATTGCCGGTAGTACAGGAGAGAAGTGCTTCCTGTGCTTCAAAAACTTTTTCCAGAGAAGGATTATTGTCCAGGAGTTTGTTAAATTTAGCTTTTTCAATTTGATGCACCACAAAGTGGGGCATCATTTTCAAATAATCACGATAATCTTTTAAGCTGAGAGGCTGGATAAGAGGATGAGAATGGAGCCATTCGTCGAAAATGGTGCATTTCGTTTGGGCTGATTCATAAAAGTCTTTAATTTCCCGGGCGCATTCGGGAAACTCTCTTGTCATTTCATTGATCAGCGCATCTTTTTCATTAAAAAAATCGATTCTATGCTCAGGTAATATTATCTGGTAAGCCGGATTTAATAAATTGCACTCACGTTCAATTGGCGGGATATCAAGCTCCGCTAAAAGACTCAGACATGTCTGGTCCGCTCCGAATCCGCTCAAAGGCGTTGGATCAATATTAAAGGCAAAGTCGCCTGACTGGAAAAGACCGCCGGTGCCGCGCTCGGCAACAAGTGCCGTATCCATGCCGTAGCCCGCTGTTACAGCCGCCGCTACATGGGAAGAAAGATCATCACCGATGACTATCAAATCATGCATGCAATTTACCTATTTCTTCCGAAGACAGAATGGTAATACCTTCCCGAAGGAGTAAGGCACAAGTAACTCCCATCCCGGCAGCCAGTGTTTTACCTTGATAAATGCAGTGTACGCCACAGGATGGACTCCGTTCTTTTAAAACAACCTGATCAACATTATACTTTCGGGCAATTTCTAAAACGGCCCGCGCGCCCCTGATAAATTCGCCGGTTACATCGACGCCCGAGGCATTGATGACCCTGGCCCGATTATCCAAAACATCAAATCCATTGCCGTTAATAATCTGTGCGGGTTCGCGTGGTGTTGCCAGACCGCCCAATTGTTCAGGGCAAACGGCAATTAAATCAGGTAAATTCATTAACTGCTTTTCTTGAGGATAAATCCGGCCGTCCCAGCGGCATTTTAATCCTAATAAGCATGCGCTGGCAATAATCATTATTTTTAAAAACCGGTGACCGACGGGTTATGCAACGCCATTAAAGGTGCTTCTTCAACATCTTTAATCTGAACCCTGCGTCCCGTAATTTCTATTTTGCCTTCGGCGAAAAATTGAATAGCCCGGGGATAAATACGGTGCTCTTCTTTTAAAATACGAGCGGCCAGAGTTTCTTTGGTATCGCTTTGGAATACGGGGACAACACTTTGAATAATAATAGGTCCGGTATCGACTCCTTCATCTACGAAATGGACTGTACAACCGGAAAATTTTACACCGTACTCAAAAGCATCTTTTTGGCCGGAAGTTCCCGCAAAAGACGGCAAAAGAGCAGGATGAATGTTAATTACTTTCTGGGAGAATGATTTTAAGAAAGCAGGGGTGAGAATGCGCATGAAGCCCGCGAGGATAACCAGGTCAACTTCGTTATTTTTTAAAATTCGGATTAACTCCGCATCAAAATCTTCTCTGGTTTTAAATTCTTCATGCTTTAAAACGGCAACAGGGAGACCATGTTTTTGTGCCCTGGTTATTCCAAAGGCGTCGGGTTTATTGCAAATAACTATTTTGATTATCGCCTTCAGGGCGCCTTTTTCAATATTATCAATAATTGATTGGAGGTTGGAGCCGCTGCCGGAAATTAACACCCCAAGTTTCAATAATTTGGCCATCTTCCCACTGTCAGGTTGCACTGAAACAAACCAGTGCCTGCTCTTTCTCCCTCTTTTCCACTGCGCCGATTATGTAGGCCTTTTCACCCAGCACTTCTAAACGATGAGCAACTTCTTCCGATTCTTTTTCCGGCACAACAATCATCATTCCGATTCCCATGTTAAATACACGGAACATTTCTTTTTCATCAACCTTGCCGATTTCTTTCATCACCTGGAAAACGGGCGGTATCTCCCAACTGTTTCGAGAAATGATACAACGACAGGATTGGGGGATTATCCGGGGAATATTGTCATAGAATCCGCCGCCGGTTATATGAACAAGCCCTTTGATATTAAAATTCTTCAAAAGATTAAGAATTGATTTTACATAAATTTTCGTGGGCTCTAAAAGTTCTTCGCCGATTGTTTTTTCAAGACCAGAAACTTTATCCGTGACCTGCAGTTTTCCGTCATCCAGTAGAATTTTTCGGGCCAGAGAAAAACCATTGCTATGTAAACCACTGGAAGCAACTCCGATAACGCGGTCGTTAACGCTGATTGTAGAGCCGTCAATAAGCTTTTCCGAATCGACTACGCCGACACAGAAGCCGGCCAGATCATACTCGCCATCATCATAAAAACCGGGCATTTCAGCAGTTTCACCGCCGATTAATGTACAACCGGCCTGCTTGCATCCCGCAACAATACCTTCGACAATTTTTACGCTTTTTTCAATTTCGATCCTGCCCGTTGCCAGATAGTCCAGAAAAAACAGCGGTTCCGCACCCTGAACTACGACATCATTAACAGACATGGCCACAAGATCAATACCGATTGTGTCATGTTTATCCATTAAATGAGCAATTCTAAGCTTGGTTCCCACTCCGTCGGTGGAGGAGACAAGAATCGGATTTTTATATTTGCTGTAGTCAAAACGAAAAAGACCGCCAAAACCACCTATTCCGGAGATTACTTCTTTCCTTGCCGTCGTTTTAATAAGCGGCTTGATTCTTTCAACAAAATCGTTTGCATTATCAATATCGACGCCTGAATTTTTATAGGTGGATTTGCCTGACATTATTACCTCATTCAGTTATTATTTTTATAATGGTTCGATGCTGCTTCCTCTAACGTAAATCATCCTGTAAGTCAATGATTCCTTGCGTAAATAAAGTATATTTGATAACAAAAAGCGACAATTATTCAATAATAATTACTGTTTATAAATAACGTCAGCTGCGGTGCCGTAAATGGAAGAGACCGGAAAGATTCTGCAAAAAATTGAACAGCCGCTTAATTTTGCTTCTTCAAACAACTTTAAGAATTTACCTCATATTAAGGATCTGGGTAAAGCGCTGCTTAATTTATCCGTAATATTGAAGGCTTCCTTGCCGTCAGGCATCCAGGATAGTTTGCCGGCGATGGTGGATGAATTTGGCGCCATCTTTTCCGATTTTGATTGGCAGAAGCTGGAGCTGAAAAAAATAAAGATTGAAAAAGCCTTAAAATTAATTAGACAGCTGGAAAATGAAATAAATTTATCCACCTCGATTTATGTCAAACAACAGGACGGGGAATCCCTGCAGAAAATATCGGATTTAAAAGAGGCCCTGGCCAAGCTTAAACTGCCGGTGCAGTATTTAAAGGCAGTCGGGCCGAAAATGGCTCAACGCTTCGGGATAAAAAAAATAAACAATGTGGAAGATTTGCTCTATTTTCTGCCGCGGGCTTATGAAGACAGACGGGAAGTAAAAAAGATTAATCGGCTGGAAACGGGAAAAGTTCAAACAGTCATGGGAACCGTGATCCTGGTGGAATATAAATATTACGGCAGAAAGAAAATTCTGGAAATTACCATCAGTGACAACACCGCCAACCTTACCGCCAAATGGTTCAAAGGCCGTACTTCCTATCTTCTGGGTGTCTTGAAGAAAGGAGCAAAAGTAATTTTTACCGGCAATGTTACTCCTCATTATGTCGGGAAAGCCATGATTCATCCCGACTATGAAATTATGGACGCCAATGAAGAAGAAAATCTTCTTAATTTCAAGAGAATAGTCCCCGTTTATTCCGAAACGGAAGGTCTGCATCAAAAATACATGCGCAAAATTCTGCACCAGGTTTTGACCAATTATGCCCGCTACGTTGTTTCACCGATTCCTTCCGATATCTGCCGCAAACGCAATTTAATCGATGTGCAAAATGCGATCAGATTTGTCCACTTTCCGCAGAATAATGACAATCCGGAAGATTACAATCTCCAGTGTTCCGACGCTCATCGTCGTTTAATCTATGATGAATTTTTCTTCTTCGAACTGGGGATGGCTATGAAAAAATCAGGACGTGTGCTGGAGAAGGGGATCCGGTTTGAAACAAAGAATAATTTATTAGAGAATTTTATTTCCGGTCTGCCTTTTTCACTGACAAACGCACAAAAAAGGGTAACCGACGAAATACTGACGGATATGGCTAAAGATACGGCCATGAGCCGGCTTTTGCAGGGTGATGTCGGCAGCGGCAAAACAGTTGTGTCCATGGCGGCTATGATTGTTGCCTGCGCCAATAATTATCAGGCGGCGATGATGGTGCCAACGGAAATACTGGCCAAACAACACTATCGGACGATTCGCGGCTGGGCGGAAAATCTGGGATTAAAAGTTAATCTTCTCACCGGCAGCATGAATGCGTGTGAACGCAAAGAGGCTCTCGAAGAGATAGTCACCGGCAAAACCGGAATTATAGTAGGGACTCATGCCCTGATTCAGGAAAATGTTGATTTTCATAAACTGGGACTGGTTATTATAGACGAACAGCACCGTTTCGGCGTCCTGCAGCGGGCTACACTGCGCAAAAAGGGAATTGACGCCGATGTGCTGGTGATGACGGCAACCCCTATTCCGCGCACACTGGCCATGACGGTTTACGGCGATCTCGATGTTTCCGTGATTGATGAGATGCCTCCCGGAAAAAAACCGATTGCGACAACGGTAATGGGTGAAAACAAGCGCGACAAGGTCTATTCGATTATTGCCGAAGAACTGGCACAGGGCCGCCAGGCCTTTATCGTTTATCCGCTGGTGGAGCAATCCGAGAATCTGGATTTAAAAGACGCGACCAATATGGCGGCTCATCTGCAAAAAGAGATTTTCCCGAATTACAGAGTCGGCCTGATTCACGGTAAAATGAAGGATAAGGAAAAAGATGCGGTGATGCAGGCTTTTCAGAATAATGAAATCAATATTCTTGTGGCAACGACCGTCATTGAGGTGGGGATTGATATACCGCGGGCGTCATTGATGGTTGTTGAACATGCCGAGCGCTTCGGCCTTTCACAGTTGCATCAATTACGGGGGAGGGTAGGCAGAAACGATATGCCCTCCAGGTGCATTTTGCTTGCCCAATACGCGCGTTCCGATGTTGCCGGTAAGAGGCTGAAGGTCATGGAGAAAACATCGGATGGTTTTGTCCTGGCTGAAGAAGATCTGGTCATTCGCGGTCCCGGTGACTTTCTGGGAACCAGGCAATCAGGCTTGCCCGATTTTCGCATCGCCAGTATTATCCGCGATGCCCGGATCTTAAATGAGGCCAAAGAAGATGCCTTTGCGCTTGCTGCACATGACCCGCTTCTGGAAAAACCCGAGCATGTACTTTTACGAGAAATTCTGCTTTGGAGATGGCAAGGCAAGCTGGATTTGGCCCGAACGGGATAAGTAGCAGACATGTGATTCCATTTATAAATCAATGATGATATCGCGGCGGCCAGGAGGAGGCGACGAGGCGTATAACCTGAAGGTCACGCGTTATACATACGTTGAGGAAGCCGACGACCCGGCATGCGCCAGGCAAGCTGTAGCCAACAAAGATAGCGCTTGATTTAGAAATGGAATAATTCAAAGTTAACGGGAGGCGTGCATGTACACCTCCCGTTAAAAGAAAAATATTATTTCTTGGCCTGATCTGCAGCTTTTTGTGCGCCTTCTTTTACGCTGTCAGCGGCTTTCTGAGCATTGGTTTCCACAGCTTCTTTAGTTTTGTCAGCACTTTCCTGCACCTTTTCTTTTGTTGCTTCAACGTTTTGATCAATTTTTTTACCCGCTTTTTCCATGGGACCTTCTTCCTTCTTTTGGCAGCCTGAGACAGAAACAACAAATACCAAAGCAACGATCACGGGAAAGATCCCCTTCAGAAACGCAATAACCGATTTTTTCATATTCTCCTCCTCTTTACGTAATAATTTGATATCCCTTTCCTGTAAGGAGTTTAAGGCAAAGAAATTCGATATGTCAAGATGTATTTGGCGGTGCTTGCATTACTTGGAAGTCATAACCCAAACGCCGTCCCATTCAGCAACAGCCGGCTTTTTCATATCCGTGCATTTGTCAGCATACTTTGCCGCTGCAGGATCAACAGAAGCTGTAGAGAGAAAAATATCCCGCGCCGCATCGAATTGACCTTTGTAAAATAATTGCAGCCCGTTGTGAAAATTTATCAATATATCTTTGTTTTTGTTATAAACATCATCGCGGAGCGGCTCAAAAACCGTAACCGCTTCTTTTTTGCCGACAACGGCAACTCTGGCCAGTTCACGAAAACTGAATTTATCGCCAGCCTGTTTTCTGGTCTCCGCTGAAACCATTGTGTAGGTTCCGAATTCTTTATTCACGCCTTCCAGCCTTGCGGCCAGATTGACGGAGTCGCCAAGCATCGTGTAGTCAAACCTGTCTTTTGATCCCAGATTTCCAACCACGGCATAGCCGGTATTAACGCCGATGCGCATATAAAGTTCCTTGCCTGTCCGGGCGAGGTATTGCGGCCGGAGTTCGGCCAGTTTTTCCTGGCACCGGAGAGCGGCATTTACCGCACGGCAGGCGTGATCCGGAACATCGAGCGGTGCATTCCAGAAAGCGATAATTGCATCTCCCTCGTATTTATCCACTGTTCCGTTTTCCTCATGAATAATGTCCGTCATCGCGGAGAGATAATCATTCAACAAAGCTGTGAGCGATTCCGGATCAAGAGCTTCCGAAATAGAAGTGAATCCCTGGAGATCGGAAAAGAAAATTGAAAGTTCGCGTCTTTCCCCGCCAAGGGTAAGTTTTTCCGGATGGGCGATAATCTGATCGATGAAGGCCGGATTAAGATACTGCTGGAAGGCGGATTTAATAAACTGTCGTTGAATTCCTTCCGTGGCAAAATTTACGACCAGCGAAAGGGTAATAGCGATTATTACCGCAAATTCCGGTATTACAAGCGGCAGCCAATATCCTGAAAAGTAGGCAAGAGCGGCGGCGGCCGGAGGAAGTACGGCGAAAAAAAACGATAAAATAACGCTTATCCAGATGGATTGGTAAAAAGTAAGGACAAAAACGCACGCAAACGAGATAAGAATTATAAAGACGATATTAACGGCGAGAGGTGTGCGCTTTATGAAATCCCCGGAAAGAAAATTATCCAGAAAAGTGGCATTTAATTCCGCTCCGGGGTAGGCGGAGCTCACAGGTACGGGTTTCGTGTCAAAAAGGCCTTTGGCGCTGAAACCGAGGAGTACATACTTGTCTTTGAACAGGGCAGGATCGAGCTGCGGTTTCTCTCCGTTTCTCATCTGTATCTCAGAGCGGATGACGGCAGCGGCGCTGTAGGCCTTGTGGGTGCCGGACGGGCCGCGAAATCTGAGGATCGCCTGGCCTGAGTAATCCAGTGGAATATCTTTACCGGAAATACGTATCATTTTTTTTGAAAAAACAATGCCGGCTTTTTCCTCGGCGGCAAAGTAAGTGGCCAGACCGAGAATAGGCATCGGGGTATTATCAAAAAACCTCAGCGGCGCAATTCTTCTGTAGATGCCGTCCTCGTCGGGATTCTGGTCAACATTACCGAATACCCGGAAACCGGAGGCAAGATCCTGGTGGGGAAATGCGGCATACGGTCTTTGCATTTTTTTTTGAACAGACGGTTGTATTTGGATGTTTGCGGCAAAAAAAGGTTTAGACAGTACTTCGGGCCATGTACGTACACCGCTTTCGAATCCCAGCCCGCAAGCTATCGCGGCCTTGCCGAACGAACGGCAGGCACCATGAAACACCTTGTCATCATTTACGCCGTAGGATGATTGTTCAGTAAACAAGATATCGATGCCCAGCGCTTTTGCCTTGCTTCTGTTTAAAAAATCAACGATGGCTCCGTAGGCTGTTCTTGGCCAGGGCCATGGCCACCCGTTTTCTTCGGCTGCCCAGTCAATGCTCGGCTGATCAACAAGGATAAGGCAGATATCAAGTGTGTTTTCTCCAGACTGCGCAAACTTGCTTGCCCGCCAGTCCCAGGTTTTAAGCTCCAAACCATTAAACCAGCCGGTAGCCCAGAGAAGCAGAGATATCAATACCGCTGCCAAGGCGATGACAACGGCATTGATAATGCGTGTGCGAAAATTTATTGCCGGGCCGATCATATGCCCGCCAGCGCTCTTTTAAATCTTTCCTGCCGTTTCAGGCGTTCATTGACGGGTGAAAAAGCGCCGAAAGTATCTTTAATCGCTTCGATTCTTGTTTCCGGAGAAGGATGTGTTTTTGCGAAGTCCATACCACCTGGTTTAAGTTTTGTATCCATCATACGGAGCATGTCAACCAGTCCCTGCGGATTATAACCGGAACGTTTGAGTATCGCGACCGCGGCTTGATCCGCCTGCATTTCAAATGACCGGGAATAACCGCTGTTGATGAGTGTGGACGTGATGTCCTGGATGGAACCTTCGAAGATCGTGGTGAGTTCCGCGACCTGGGCGTTGGTGAGGTTTTTGCCCGCCTCCAGAAGACCCGTGGTAACAGCGTTGGTTATCCTTGATTTTTCGATTGCATCCAGCCCGTGCCTGTATTGAACATGCCCTATCTCGTGGGCCAGCACGGCTGCGGCTGCATCCTCGTTTCTGCAGCAGCGCAGCAGGCCCCGGGAAATGAATATCAGACCGCCGGGCGCAGCAAAGCCATTAATCTCATCGGTATCAAGAATCAGAAAATGATACCCGCCGAAGGTTTCGGGAAGATCGGAAGACATGGCGATAGTCTGGCCCAGCTCATTGACGTACGTTGTAGCGCTGTCATTTTGATAAACCTTGTACTTATTGGTGATAACGGCGCCGACGGTTCTGCCGATGTAATATTCCTGTGACGGAGTTATATCTTCCTGTGATTTCTCGACGGCTGCTGCGGTTTTCTCTATGCCTGCCGCCTGCTGTGATGTTAAAACTCCGGTTGCCTCGCCGACTTTCGCCGCGGTTCTAACTACCTCGCATCCCTGCAGCATCATCAACGATAATGCGGCCAGTGTGATTACAGGGTATAGAATGAATCCGGTTTTTTTTAAGATTGTTTTTTTCATTACCGGCCTCCATTTCCATTAATAGCCAGTCCGCCTTCTCTGGCAAATTTTTGTTTTTCAGTTTCGGAAATCCTGATTTGCTCCATTTTATCTACCCAATGGAAACTGATTTCTTTGTTTCTGTTTTTAAATTCCTTTTCCACTTCCGGATTAAAGCCCTTGCCGGCAAGCTGTAATTCGCTCGCTGAGGCTGTGCCCTTTGTCCCTTTAGCGCCGGCGACTATTTTTATTTCTTTTGCTGAAAGGGCGGAAGAATTGAGCCAGCCGGTTCTTCCGGTTTTCTGCAAGCGGACCTTTTTCCAACTACCTTTTGTGCCTTCAATAATTACCTGATCTCCATATGACGCCTTGCCGATAATCTTTCCAAAATAATCAGGAGTAGCCCGGATTTGTGTTTCCCTCACCTGAATGCTCATGGTAGCCGCAGCATAGGCAAGAGCAATAAAAAGAAGGATACACGCAGCAGAAGTAACCGCAGAAATAATCATTTTTTTCTTTTTCATAATTTTATCTCCTTGGAATTTGCTTAGATTAATAAAAAGTAAAGAAAATAATTTTTGAAGTCAATACTTATCTAAAAATATTGACAAAAGTTCCTTAAAGTAGTTTTATCACCCCATTCAATTTGTCGTCAAATTCTGTGTTATTTTGAGGAACATACCTGCATGAGTCAAGTTGTCATTGAAAATCCGATAATAAACACTCCTTTTGCCGAACCAACCCGCCATTTTCGTTTTACAGACGAAGGCATAACCGATTAGATTGTTGAAGATTGGCGCATTCAGGGGAACGCGCCGCACAACCTGAACAGTCCGCAGCAACCTATGCAAAAAAACGGCGTGTTCTGGGAACACGCCCTACGGGTAATCATATCGGACAAACTTGATCAGATAAAAAGCGAAAATAGCTTGAATATTTAAACCCTTTTGAGTTAAACAAAATTACGTAAATGAATCTCAAAAAGGTAAACCGTTTTTTGGCAACATTATTTGTGATACCATTCCGCTTTCTTTGGCTAACTTTGTTGGCGTCGTCGTTGGCTTCCTCAACGTATGTATAATACGCCTCGTCGCCTCCTTCTAGCCGCCGCGTTATCCTTTGAAAGCGAAAAGGTATGAGGTATCGGTTTTACAATATCTTTTTCTCTTAATAAAATTTATTTATGAGGCGACTGAATTATGACAAATGGAATAACCGGAAAAAAATCAACGGCGGCTAAAAGCAAATCGAAAGAAAATATTCCTCCTGCTAAAAAACGTCCTACTCCTGCCAAAAAAGAATCGCGGTCGAGTAATCCTTCTCCTGATGAGTTACTGAAGCAATACCGGAAAGAATTGGCCGAACAAAAGAAATTATTAGGCCGGCAGAACAAAGAAATTGAAAATCTGAAAAAATTGTTAGCCGAAGAGAAAAACCTCACCAGCCAACAATATGAGGATATTGAATGCTTAGAAAATGAATTAAATAAGTTAACTGAGAGACTTTTAATAATAAACAGCGAAAATTGGTAAAAATGCAATCGACCGGATAAAGAAAAGAAGACACAGGAGCGCAAGGTAATGAAGGTATTTGTTAAAAAGGGAAAGCTTCGGGATATAAAAAGCCAGGCAGTTATTTTAACCTTATTTCAAGATCAAAAAGAACTAACCGGAAATTCATTGTTGATCGACGAGGCCGGCGGGGGACTGATCACCGAACTATTAAATAATGGAGATTTTTCGGCCAGGCCTTCGCAAGTAGCCGTTGTTTATACAAGAGGAGCAATTCCGGCGCAAAGAATAGCTCTTGTCGGGCTAGGCAAGGCCGATGAAATAAATCTGGAAAAAATCCGGGCTGCTTACAGCAAAGCCATGCAGCATTTACTCAGCCTGAATATTAAAGAAGCGGCAACTTCCATCGATTTAAATATTCTTCCAGGGAAAAAAGATAAGGTTGTGCAGGCGGCAGTGGAAGGCGCGCTTCTGGGGCTTTATCAATATACTCCATACAAAACTGTGGGACGCGAAGATATCAGGGAACTGGAGCAGTTAAATATTGTTGCCGATGAGGAAAACTATTCTGCAGTCGAATCCGCCGTTAAAAATGCTGAAATTATTGCAGCAGGTGTTTGCTTTACCCGTGACCTTATTTCCGCTCCTTCCAATGAAATGACGCCTGCTATCATGGCGAAAAAGGCGGAAGAGATCGCCCGGAGAAAAAACGTATCCTGCAAGGTATTCGATAAGTCTAAAATGAAGAAATTGGGAATGAACTCTCTTCTTGGCGTAGCATCCGGAAGTAATGAAGAACCTAAATTCATCATTCTGGAATATTCCGGCGGGAAAAGACGTGAAGCGCCGATTGTTCTGGTAGGCAAGGGACTTACTTTTGATACCGGCGGAATATGCATCAAACCGGCGGAAAAAATGGACGAGATGAAAACGGATATGTCGGGCGGTGCCGCAGTAATGGGAACAATAAGAGTTGTCGCAGATCTGCAGCTGCCACTGAATATTATCGGACTGATACCGTCCACGGAAAATATGCCCGGCGGCAGCGCCTATAAACCGGGGGATATTTTAAAATCGTATTCAGGGAAAACTATCGAAGTTCTCAATACGGATGCCGAAGGCCGTTTAATCCTGGCCGATGCTCTTGCTTATGCCAATGATTATAAGCCTGCGGCTGTTATTGATATTGCCACTCTCACCGGCGCCTGCATAATTGCCCTCGGCGATGATGTTATCGGAATGCTGGGAACAGATGAGAAACTCAAAGAGAGTATCAAGAATGCCTCTCAGGAAACCGGTGAACTGGTATGGGAACTGCCTTTGTTTGAGCACTACCATGAACTTATCAAAAGCAATATAGCCGATTACAAAAACACCGGAGGGCGTGCCGCCGGGACAATTACTGCCGCCGCATTTTTAAGTAAATTTGTCGGCGATTTTCCCTGGGTCCATTTGGATATTGCCGGACCTGCCTGGAGCGACAAAGATAAGCCTTATATTCCGAAGGGAGCAGCAGGAATTACGGTGCGCCTGCTTACGGAATATCTGCGCAGCTGTGCTCAAAAATAAACTATGCCGCCTCTGCTGGAAATAAAAGAATTAACGACGGTATTTGATACGAATCGCGGCAGAATAAAAGCGGTTGACGGTGTTTCTTTGTCCTTGCAGCAGGGAGAAACACTGGGCATTGTCGGCGAATCCGGCTGCGGCAAGACGATGCTGGCGTTATCGATAATGCGGCTTATTCCTCCCAACGGCAGTATTATAAACGGCACCGTTTCTTTTCAGGGACAGGATTTATTAAAATTGTCTTCTGAAGAGATGCGCTCTAAACGCGGCAGTGATATCGCCATGATCTTTCAGGAACCGATGACTTCGCTTAATCCGGTAATTCGTATCGGCGAGCAAATTGCGGAAGCAATCAGGCTGCATCAAAAACTTTCCGCTAAAGATGCTCTTGCCTTGAGCATTGAACAATTGCGCGAAGTAGGAATTCCCGAACCGGAAAGAAGAGCGCGGGACTACCCGCATCAACTAAGCGGCGGCATGAGACAGCGCGTGATGATTGCGATGGCCATGTCTTGTCATCCGAAGTTGCTTTTGGCTGACGAGCCTACAACGGCACTGGATGTTACCATTCAGGCGCAGATTCTGGATTTGATTTCCGAGCTGAAAAAGAAAAACAATATGACGGTAATTTTAATCACGCATGATCTCGGGATTATTGCTCAGAGTGCAGATAATGTTGCCGTAATGTATGCCGGCAAAATTGTCGAAAAGTCTCCGGTGGATGAAATATTTGCCCGTCCCCTGCATCCTTACACTCAAGGGTTGATCGATTCATTACCGGCGGGGGGTGGTAACGACAGGCGGAAATATCTCAAAACCATTGCCGGTTCCGTGCCCAGTTTATATAATCTGGAGGCAGGCTGCCGTTTCCGGCAAAGGTGCTCCCGGGCCTATGAAAAATGTGCCGGCCAGGAACCGGATCTTAAAGAGATCGAAACCGGTCACTTTGTTGCCTGCTGGAAGGCGAAATAAAAATATTAAATCGGAAAATTTTGCAAAATGTCCAACCCGCTGGTTGATATTCAAAAATTAGATAAAAAATATGCCCTTGCAAGCGGCATGTTGAATTCGGCAGATAGAATTGTTCATGCCGTTAATGGTATAAATTTACAGATCATGAAAGGAGAGACCCTGGGACTGGTTGGTGAATCGGGTTGTGGAAAATCAACGTTGGCGCGTTTGATAACAAGACTGGAAAAACCAACAGCGGGTACGATCAAATTCAAAGGCGACGATATAAACACTTATGATAAAGAATCGCTGAAAGCATACCGTCGCAATGTACAGTTGATATTTCAGGATCCTTATTCTTCTCTTAATCCCCGCAAATCAGCAGCCGTAATTATCCGGGAGCCGCTGACTATTCATGGCATCGGTAATAGAAATTCACGCCGTCAAGCCGTTTTAGATTTAATGGAAAAAGTCGGTTTGAGCGCCGAGCAGGCTAATCGTTATCCGCATGAATTCAGCGGGGGACAGCGACAGCGAATCGGAATTGCACGGGCGCTTATCCTCCGGCCGGAATTGATTATTGCCGATGAGCCGGTTTCCGCGCTGGATGTTTCTATCCAGGCGCAAATTTTAAATTTGCTCAAAGATTTAAAAGAAGAATTCGGCCTGACGTATTTGTTTGTCTCCCACGATCTTAATGTGATCCGCCATATGTCTGATCGCATTGCCGTAATGTATCTGGGACAAATTGTTGAAATGGCGAAGACTAAAGAAATGTATGACTCTCCGCTTCATCCGTATACGCAGATGCTGCTTTCGGCAGTACCGTCGTATGACCCGCAAAAAAAGAAGAGAAAGGCAGCAATAAAAGGAGAGGCAAGGATCGATGGCGTTCAGGGATGCATTTTTCAAAACCGCTGTCTTTACAAATTACCTCTTTGTCTGGAGCAGCAGCCTTTATTAAGAGAAATGGATAAGGAAAGGTTCTGCGCCTGCCATTTGGCCGGCTCAATAAAGGTGAATGAATAATGAAGGAAGAACAAATTTATATAGAAAATGGTAAACTAAAGATTGAAGGATTATTAAGTAAGTCTTCGGAAGAAAAAGGGGTTGTTATATGTCACCCGCATCCTTTGATGGGTGGATCCATGCATAATAATGTTGTGGAAGCAATTCAGGAAGCTTATGCTGCAGAAAATTATTCCACCCTAAGATTTAATTTCCGTGGTGTTGAAGGAAGCACAGGTCAGTATGATGACGGAAAAGGGGAACAGGCGGACATTCTTGCCGCCTGCAAGTATTTGCAGGATATCGGGATATTGAAAACAGCTTTTGCCGGTTATTCTTTTGGCGCCTGGGTGGGGGCAAAAGTTATTGAACGGTTTGATAACTTTTTTTCCAATGCCGCGTTTATTTCACCCCCCATTAATTTGTATGATTTTAATTTTACGAAATTAAATAATAAAATTAACATCATAATATGCGGCGATAACGATCAGTTTTGCGATGTCAATCTTTTAAAAGACAAAATAAAAAATATTAATGCAAATTTAAAAATAATTCCCGATGCAGATCATTTTTATTTTGGACAGGAAAAAGATTTAATAAATGTATTACGGGAATTACTTTGAAATAACAGGTATTTCCTTAATATGTACAATAAAGCAGGTCTATGCTTTTTAAAAAATAGATAAAGACTCTATCCATTAATACACAAATAAATCTTTATTGCTAATTTCGAAATAACTTGTTTAAATATGCGCCAGAGATTAGATATATGCCAATGAGTCGAAAGGCTCAAAAAAATTAAAGTATAAAAAGCTTGATTTTGGAGATAACTGGTGCTAGTGTTTAAAGCACTTTACACAAGTTATGATGTATTCAAACAGTGTTGAGCGTAATGTTTATTAGGAAGTAGTTAGTGCTAAGTTTTACAAGGGGAAAAAATTAACCGCTGAGAATTCTTGTATTGAATGGGAATTCGTGCGGTTTTTTTGTTTCTAGCGGTATTTAAACTGTTAAGGAACAATTATTTTAAAAGGAGGGTTTTAACTGTGGCAGAAGGAAAAGTAAAGTGGTTTAACGAGAAGAAGGGGTTTGGTTTTATTGAAAACGATGAAGGCGGAGATGTATTTGTTCATTATAGCGCTATCCAGGGAACGGGATTCAAGACTCTTTATGAAGGCCAGAGAATCCGTTTCGACATTGAGCAGGGGAACAAAGGTCCCAGCGCGGCTAATGTTACACCACTGTAATAATTAATAAAAATAAATTTTATTATTAAAAACTCTTAATTAAAATGCCCCGATAGAAAGGGGCATTTTTTTTGATTAATACCAGGTTGTAAGCTAATAAAATGGCAAAAACTCTTATTGTGATACTTGGTGCGACGGCTTCGGGAAAAACGAAGATGTCGGTGCGTCTGGCCTGTGAGTTGAATGGGGAAATAATTTCGGCAGACTCCCGGCAGGTATATCGAGGGCTGGATATTGGCACAGGAAAAGATTTAAAGGAATACGTAATCGATAGCTTTAAAGTGCCTTATCATATGATTGATATTGTCAATCCTGAAGCGGAATTTAATCTTTTCGAATTTCAGACACGCTTTTATGAGATTT
>JBDKVD010000115.1:0-3643 GCA_039679325.1 Smithella sp. | reverse complement strand
GTTACCAGTGCGGCACCTGCACGGGCACATGTCCCTGGACACCCATCACCCATTTCAATATTCGCATGCTGGTGAGGCTAAGTCAGCTTGGTCTGGAAGGCATGGATGAGAATATGTGGAGTTGTTCCACATGCAAATTTTGCGTGGACAGATGCCCCCGCGGGGTGGAAATTATTGATCTGGTGCGGGCGATCAGAAACGTATACAGCGGGGGTGGCAGGCTGCCGCAGAGCCTGCGCGCTTTTGTCGGAAGCATGTCCGCCCGGGGGAATCCCTGGTCGGGTGATGAAGACAAAAGAAACGCCTGGGCCAAAGATCAATATCCACTCTTTACTGCGGAGACGGAATATCTTAACTGGACCTGCTGTACGGTCTGTTATGATCCCCGCAATACGCGGGTAGCGAAGGCAACGGCAATGATTCTGAATGCCGCAGGCTTAAGCTGGGGATTGCCGCCGACGTCAGTCCAATGCTGCGGTGAAAGCCTGAATAAAGTTGGCGATTTGGAACTGTTTGAAAGGCTTAAAATAAATAATCTGCAATTCTTTGACACAAATAATGTTCAGAAAATAATAGTAGGATCGCCCCACTGCCTTGATACATTCAGCAAACAATACAGTCGGGATTACAAGGTTATCCATTTGAGCGAATTATTGTCTGATCTTATTAAAGCGGGGAAAATTACTCCCAAGAAGGATCTGGGCGGCGTAAAGGTTACCTATCATGACCCCTGCTATCTTGGTAGACACAATCATATATACGATGCACCGCGTGATGTGTTGCAAGCCATTCCGGGCCTTGATTTTGTCGAGATGGACAGAAACCGTGAGCAGAGTATGTGCTGTGGCGGCGGTGGCGGCGGCCTCTGGATGGAAAAACTTAAGGGCGAACGCTTAAGTGATTTGCGCATAGAACAGGCATTGGCAACTGGCGCGACGGTTTTAGCGACGGCCTGCCCTTACTGTATTGCCATGTTTGAAGACAGCATTCATACGCTGAATGCCGAAGATAAAATTGAAGTCAAAGATGTAACGGAACTTTTACTGGAAAGCCTTGATTTGAAAATGGAATAAAAGTGATGTTCAGGGAGAAATGATAATGAGCAGAATTGGTGTTTTTGTTTGTCACTGCGGTTTAAATATAGCCAAGACGGTACGGGTGAACGAACTTGTGGAATTCGCCCGGACTCTTCCCGATGTTGTTGTTGCTGAGGAATACAAATTCATGTGTTCCACGCCGGGGCAGGAGCTTATTCAGAATGACATAAAAAAACACAACCTGGACAGGGTAATTGTTGCTGCCTGTTCACCGCTGATGCATGAGAAGACGTTCCGCAAGGTTATTGAAAACGCCGGTTTGAACCAGTATCTTTTGACGATTGTAAATGTTCGTGAGCAGACTTCCTGGGTTACCCCGGATATTGAAGTCGGCACAGCCAAAGGAAAGGCGCTGATCAACGGCGCTGTCTACCGGGCAAGACTGCTCAATCCTCTGGTATCGAGGGTGATTGACGTCAACCCCGATGTTGTTGTTGTCGGCGGCGGCATTGCAGGTATTCAGGCCGCTCTCCAACTGGCTGATATCGGCAAAAAGGTTTATCTGGTGGAAAAAAGCCCTACCATCGGCGGGCATATGGCGCAGTTCGACAAAACATTTCCTACGCTGGATTGTTCCGCCTGTATCCTGACTCCGAAGATGGACGCGGTTTTGCAGCACAAAAATATTGAAATGTTGACCTACTGCGAAGTTACCGAGGTAAAAGGTTATGTCGGCAACTTCGATATTACCGTTAAACAAAAAGCGCGATATGTAGATCATGATAAATGCAATGCCTGCCTGGCCTGTACGGAAAAATGCCCCGGCAAGGGCGTATCCGAATGGGATGAAGGCCTTGCTAAGAAAAAAGCTATTTCTATTCCCTTTCCGCAGGCTGTACCCCAGAAACCGGTTATTGACAAAAATGCCTGTGTCTATTTCCTGAAGGGCAAATGCCGCCTGTGTGAAAAAGTCTGTGAGCAGAAAGCGATAAATTTTGAACAGGAAGATTCATATATCAATATTAAAGCCGGGGCGGTGATTGTAGCCACCGGATACGATTTGATGGATACCAGGCCTCTGGTTCAATACGGCTACGGGAAATATCCCGGCGTTTATTCCTCGCTGGAAGTGGAGCGCCTTTTCAACTCCGCAGGGCCTACGGGTGGTAAGGTGACACTGCGCGACGGCAGCGAGCCGCAGGCCATTGCCATTCTGCATTGCATCGGCAGCCGTGATAAGAATCATCACGAACACTGCAGCAAAGTATGCTGTATGTATTCGCTCAAGTTCTCCCACCTCTTTAAGGAAAAGACAACTGCCGACGTTTATCAGTTCTACATTGACATGAGAGCGGCCGGCAAAGGTTACGAGGAATTTTACAACCGGCTGGTGGAAGAAGATGTCAAGTTTATCCGCGGCAAGGGTGCGCGTGTTACCGAGAGCACCGAAGAGCCCGGCCGGTTGATTGTCGAGGCGGAAGATACGCTGACAGCCAGGTTCATTAATCTGCCGGTGGATATGGTTGTCCTCTCCCCGGCTATTGTACCGCGGGCTGATGCCAAAGATGTTGGCAGACTTTTTAATCTCAGCTCCGACAAGCAGGGCTTTTTTATGGAAAGGCATCCCAAGCTGGCGCCGCTTTCCACAATGACGGAGGGTGTATTTATTGCCGGTGTCTGCCAGGCGCCGAAGGATATTCCCGATACCGTCGCTCAGGCGCTGGGTGCGGCGGCGGAAGCGCTGACGATTGTCGTCAAAGATAAAATGGAGCTGGAAGCGACAACAGCAATGGTTAATCCTGCATTTTGCTGCGGCTGCCAAAACTGTGTGCGGGTATGTCCCTATGGTGCGCCATCTTTCAATGTGCAAAAAGGTGTTTCCGAGATTAACGAGGCCTTATGTAAAGGCTGCGGTCAATGCGCGGCGGCTTGTCCGACATCGGCCATCATCGCCCGCCATTTTACGAATGAACAGGTGATGGCGGAGATCGAAGGCCTCATGGAGTATTAACATACCGTTGAAAAGCGCCCATCTGCTTTGTTGCGCTGCGGAGCTCGGTGCTCACGTATCATAAATACGCTCTGCTCCTCGCTCCTTGCGCGCCGCGCATCTGGGACACTTTTGAACGGTATGCATTAACTAGGCGGTAATTAGAACTTCGCACGCCTTGTTGTCATTCCGGCGAAGGCCGGAATCCAGAAAGTATTTAAAATACTGGATGCCGGATCAGGTCCGGCATGACAAATAAGCATGGAGAAAGAGTTACATTGTCAGAAAGGAAGATTTATGGATTTTGAGCCTAAAATACTGGGGATTGCCTGCAACTGGTGTACTTATACAGGAGCTGATCTTGCCGGAACTACGCGATTGAAATACCCGCAAAACCTTCGCGTTGTTCGTGTAATGTGTTCCAGCCGGATCAATCCTTCATTCATATTCCGGGCGTTTCAACTGGGTGCCGACGGCGTGCTGGTCGGCGGCTGCCATCCCGGTGATTGCCACTATAATACGGGTAATCTGTACGCGCGTCGCAGGCTGGCTGTAACCAAAAAGATACTCGAGTTTTCCGGCCTCGAACCATCAAGATTTCGCGTCGAGTGGATTT
>JBDKVD010000114.1:0-7265 GCA_039679325.1 Smithella sp. | reverse complement strand
CGTTCCGTCATCTATATCATTGCGCGTTTCTATCATCGCAAAGCGGTGACTTTCGTCCATCAGGCTTAAACTGATGCGTTCCAACCCTGCATCTGCGCCGCTGTGTTTTTTGTAGAGTTCGTAACCTGCTATATAGATCCGTTCTTCTTTTTTGGTTGGCGTATTGCCGGCACCGGCCTGATTTTCAGTTATTTTTCTTATCCGCTGCCCTTGTCCATCGTACTGGTAATAAGTAGTTTCCGGTGTGCCGCCGTCAATGCGTTTCTGGCGTATGGTTGTTACGAGCTCTTCTTTGAAGTTCCATCCCATGTCTTCCAGGTGCGGCATCGCAGTCATATAACCGTGTTCGGAATGGTGGGGATAGGTGTATGTATTTTCTCCAACCTGTGTGCTGATTAACCTGTTGTTCGCCGCCTGGTAGTTGTATTCCCTTGTCCAGTTGTTGCCGGCTGCCTTATGCTTCATTTGCAGGATATTTCCAACATCATCGTATTGGTAGCTTTGTGTATAATTCCGCATCGCCATCGGATCGCCGGGATTCAACCGGTGCATAAAAGGCGCATAATTGCTGTTGTCTTTGCCGTCAAAAGTCAATGCAGCATCGTTTTCCCTGCCCGCGGCCTCGACCAGGCGATAGAGGGCATCATAGGTATAGTTTGAAACTCCGGTGATCTTTTGGTTGTCAAAAAACAGAACCGGTACGTTTTTATCTTCTATGTGGGTGATATTTCCCACAGGGTCAAAGGTATAATGCCAATCCTGCAGGGGATCGTCGTTCTGCCTTTTGGTTTCTAATCTTTGGAGACGGAAGGTCTCTTTGTCATAATAAAATCTGGTGACAACGTCATTGCCGTAGACGATTTTTTTTCGCCGGCCTTTTTCGTCGTAGTCAATGTCTTTGATGTAGACAGTGGTAACGGCAGGGTCGGCATGGGCTACGGTTTCGCCGCCCAGCAATCCTGCTTCGTTGTATGAAGGCATTATGACGCTTCCGTCAGGGGTGGTTTGCTTTGTAATCCTTCCGAGGGCGTCTGTTTCGGTGGCAAAGGTAAAATCATCGTTTTCCAAATCGTCGGACAGGTTGGTATCTGTCCAGTTGGCAACGCCTTTGTAATTATTGAATAATTTTCTGGTGGTTGATTTAGGCTGACCTTTGAAATCGTATTCAGGTGTCTCTACTAGTCCGGCAGTGTCGTAGTGTTTTACAATTTGTCCTCTGAGGTTTTTCCTCTCCGGATTCGCCTCTGCTTCTCCGTAAAATATCCTGTCGAAAACATTATCAAGCAAAGCTTCGCCGTCTCCGCCTGATACCCTGCTTTGTGTGAGACGGTGCAGGGGATCATCGTAAAAATACCGGAACTCATGATTGCGTTCGTCCCAGGTACGTAGGGGGTTGCAGAGGATATTGCTTAACAGCCATCTCCGCCCGGCGTCCATGCTGCTTTGATATACCTTGTTGCCCAGCATGTCGTACTTGTATTGCATCACCACATTGCCTCTGGCATCGGTTGCGCTTTGCAGATTTCCTTCAATGTCTGATTTTACTTGAAGATGATAAAATTCATCTGCCTCTGTGCTTATGTTTTTATTATGTTCAATGAACAAAACCGGTCTGCCCATGGTGTCAAAGCACTGAACATTGGGTGTATTGGCATGTTTGGCTGCTTTATCCGCGGCTGCCTTTTCTTGAACCGGGTCTTTGCCTTCGGCCATCAGTTCGGCATCAATCAGGCGGTTGGTGCGTTGGTGATACCAGGGGGATTCCAGGATAGTATCATTAGGGTCATAGAAGCTCTGCTTCCAGGAGTTAAATTCGGTTTTGGAAAAAGTGCCGTCGGGCATTTCGACTTTAACAAGCCTCCCCGGAGCATCGTAATACATGAGTGGTGTGACTCCTGTT
This sequence comes from Smithella sp., assembly GCA_039679325.1. GTDB lineage: Bacteria > Desulfobacterota > Syntrophia > Syntrophales > Smithellaceae > MVRV01. The sequence goes on along the minus strand of JBDKVD010000114.1, from coordinate 5,365 downwards.
TCCACTAATTCCTTCAAATCTTCATATTGGTGCGTTGCTGAAAAGTAAGGCTCGTATTGTTTTACCGTATTGCCTTTGTTGTTGAGCACTGTTCTGCCGCTGCCTGTCCAGCGAAGTTGTTGGGGATTAAGCGCGGCAGTATTGATGTCTGCAACGGTGTAAGTGTTGTCGTGGTTTACAATAACCTGTTTTGCCGTTCCCGGCGCTGCCTGCACCTTTTTCATCACTATTTGATCAAGCCCGTTGGAATATTCGAAACTGAGTCGGACAGGAGAATTGTTATTCTTTTGCAAATGTTCTTCCCGGATAATGGAGGCGACTACCGCCGGTTTGCCGGAATTTGGATAAACGTCAAAGTCATAAACAAATCTTGCTGTAGCGTGTTGCAGTAAGTCTTTCCCAAGGCTGGTTAATTGAACGGAGTCCGGGGCATTGAAAAAACTGGTTATCTGCGTTTTTTCAGCAGCGGCGGTAAATTCAGCTAAACCTGTCAAATCATCCGCCTCGCTGCCTTTACCGAATACAGCCACGGCTTTTACCAGACCAAGCTCATCCACCAGCGCCTCGGATAAATTGGCGTTGGCGTCTGTCATCCTTTGGGGCGAAAGTGTGCGGAAATTAAAAAGGTCAACGCTTTTTTTATTGCCTGCTGCATCTTCTGTTTCTTCGATGAAAAGGAAGTAGTTGCCGTAATGCTTTACTTTTGTTTTCGCGCCATAGGGATCGGTATATGAAATGGGTGTATAAAAACGGTTTTGTGCGTCAACAACAGATTCAGCATTCTCAATAAACTGCCTTGCGCCCGAGCGAATCCACCAGTTGTTGTCACCCTCGCTGGAAGTGAATTTGCCTTCCCGCATCAGGTCTTCATTGACCCTTGTTCCAAAAATATCGGTAAGAAGGGCGGGAGTGTAAGACAACTGATAGCTTTCAAAAGGCAGCGCCAGTGAATCCAACTGATGTAAAGGCAATGCGCCGGTGAGGTCATTTTTATAAAAGATGTTTCGTACATGCTCTATTAATCTTCTTTGAGCCTTTCCGCCGGCAAGGGGTTTGTCTATTTCATGGTATTCTGCTTTTGATGATTTAACATCAGAGAGTATGTCTTCAAAATCGCCGACTGTATAATAAATGCCGGTCTTATTGACTCCCTTTAATTCAAATGTTTTCACTTCGGAAGGCAATCGCAGACGGTATTCATCATCATTCAGCGCATCGTTGGTAAAACAATTCTGTGTGTAAATAATGACTGTTTTGTCCTGTGACTGTTGTGTCGCAGCCGGTAAAGAAGCGTCCGCCTGCCTCCTGGGATATACAACAGCCGCAGATTCCAGAACATTGCCGCATTCATCCAATTTAATATTCAGGCTGTGGGCAATTCTCGGGTCTTCCGTATCACGCTCGTAGTTATAGGTAATTGCTTCGCTTTCCTTCACCGCAAAGACGGCATGCTTGTTCATTCCCCTGGGCTGCAGCAGTTCTATGATATAGTTACGGGCGGCAACGGAATAAGGAGTGAGTTGCTTTTTGATCTGTTCAGGGTTTGCGTCTGCTGTCGGTGCGTCGTGAGCAAAAACTTCCGAACGCAGCCCCGTGCCTTTGCAGGCCCGCAATGCCTCCCGCCATTCTTCTGCGCTTAAATGATCGATGATGGAAACATTCAAACCGGGGGCGGTAATGAAACGGGCATCGGACAAAGACGCTTCATTATTGACCACCGTGAAACTCTGCCGTGCCATTTCTTCATACCAGTATTCGTGGGCAAACTGATTGAGTATTTTATCTTTGCTTAAAAATGCCCCGGTATGAAACCACTGTCTGGTGATAACAGGTGACTGGTGCAAAGTTTCTTCTACGATATTGCCGGCGTTACCCTTTACCCAGTGATCAAAATCTTCAGTATCTATTTGCTCCACCATGCCGAATCCCCTGAATTCTCTTTCAGCATGGTCATAATAGCCGTGATGATATTTGTAAGAACTGATAAAACGATAACCAGAAATTCTATCTCTTGTTTCGGTTTTTGATATGCAGTGAACAGGAAAATGCAGTTTGGTAACCCACGGTCTGCCCGCAAGCTTATCTTCAATGTAAAACCTGGTGGAAGGGGTGTATTCCAGCGATACTTCCTTGCCGAGATTGTTTCTGTAAGAAATCAAGATATACGGTTTTTTGCCGTTCATCAAGTCTATGTACTTTAACGGAGCGTTGGTATCCTTGGCGAGGCTGCTGGACCACACAATACATGCTGCGCCATTTCCGAGTAGATCAGTTACCGTTATTTTTGATTGATTGTGTATCTCAGGGAAGCCTTCTACTTCCAGGGCTGCGGCACTGAAGCGATTGCCGCTCAGGTTTTTCCAACAGGTGAATTTGTTTTTGCCCAGATAAATGATGTCGGTAGTGCCGGAGCCGTCTATATCGGCCAGTCGTAAAAAGGCAGGGTTGAACGCATCAGGATGGTCAAAGACAGGCGCGTTGTCCATACTGACTTTAGATCCGAATTTTCCATAACCCAGATTAGGCCAGTAACATGCCGCCCCGTTTCTTATCCTGACTATATCCGTTAAACCGTCACCCGACATATCTGCAAGGAAAATCGTTTGCGTGATGTCGGCAAATATCAGGTGCGGGCCTTTTTCGTCATCGAAGAATTGGGCCGTTGTGCAGGCCTGCGTAAAACCTTTTCTGCCGGTGGACTCATACCAGGTAAATATATTATCTTCCGTGATTAAGACATCCGGTTTGCCGTCCCCGGTAAGGTCGATCATCCGGGCATTGGAATCTCCCATGTTTATATTGGGTAGATTTTCAAAACTCCGGAAGGCCTGCCACTCTTCCTCATCATTTATTTCAAAGTATCCTTTTGGCTCGCTGTTAAGATTTACCAGCTGTTTGCCGCCGTCGGCATTCAGATCCATTAATCGCAGGCGTGAGCCAATGCCGGCAAAGGAGGGCTTGGGTGAGACCGGTTTTGCCTGCGCAAACCTGCCGTCTCCCAGATTGTGTTTGTAAAACCAGCCTTCGCCTTGTTTGGTGAGTATTCCGGACAGGCCTTCATTGAATAAATCAGTGAATTGATATTGCTGTTCAGCCAATCCCGGGGGGGCATGAACTAAATCATCTGGTGAGATGAATTTAATATCTTTGTTCCAATCGTGTTTCTGATATTCAAACTCGGAAGGCGGCAGATTCTTATTAGTGTATGTCCCGTCCGGTTTCTTGATGTATCCATACACGGTTATGGATTTCAAAAAGGCAAAATCCGCTTCGTCTGGAGTGTCATATAAAAAATTGATGGATTTTACTAACGCCGAGCCGCCGGGAAGTTCGGTAAAATAATGAAACAGCAGGACCCGTTTACACAGTCTTGTTGTTCTTATCTCAAAACCTGCCTTGTATTCTGAAAATGCATCTTTTCTGAAATCCCAATCCTTAATTTTGGCGTATGGGGCGTCGGCGTCATACTCTCCGTAATCAAATACGGTTTGAAAAAGGTAATCTGTTTCAGATGTATATGCGTCGCCAAAATTTTTATAAGGCGTTTTATTACCGTATAAGACCTTTTCTAAATACAGATTGGTGTAAGTGATATTTTCATTTTCAATGCGGTTTCTATTATGCAGCAGCGAGGTGTCAAAGCCCTTATCGTCTTCTCTTTTATAAATGTAATGGGTACAATTGCCTTTGTCATCAAAGACAAATTCAGGCAGCCATTCAAATATTCTGTTTTCGTTTTTGGGGTCGGAAATCCTCGATGCACCGCTCCAGCCAAAAAGTGTTGTTATATTATCCTTCGTAATCACCCGCCATCTGATTTCACCTGTAGTTTTATGAGTCCACCTTTCAATTCGGGCAAATAAACCTTCAATGCGAGGTCTATAAAATCTTATGGTGAATAAGCCGTCCGAAGAATCATTTTCTTGAACTATGTAGTTTCCATCCTCATCTAAACTGAAACTGCCTTCCACCTCTTTTTTAAATTCAGGGACAAGGTCTTCCGCTTCGGAAAAAAAGTACGTGTCTGAATCTATGTATTTGGGAAGCTCCTTGTCGGTTTTGCGTTTTATGGACGGCAGACTCAACCTCCACCCCAGGCCGAAAACACCATTTCCTGCGCCGGAATTGTAATTTAAACTCAAAGTAAGGGAGGCCCCCCTGCCTGGGGAGAAAGGCAGGGGGATGGAAAAGGAGGCTGTACCGTTTACGGCATTGACGGAAAACTTTTCATCAATCCCTTTAATCGCCCCGCCGCCTTTGGGCAGCGAAATAGATGGAATTTCAATCGTGTTGGATTTAGTCCTTCCTCCATCTGTTGGGAAAAGTTGAGAAGAAGGTTTTGAGGATTCTATTTCTTTGTTCATTGTTTTACCTTTTCATTCAGACTGTCTGAGTAAAGGTGCCTGTGTCTACTGCTCTAAGACCAGATACAATGGGTTTATGTAAATTATTTACATTTTAGAATCTTCCGAATTTTTTTATGTATAAATTAAGTTTATTTTTGGTTCTTTGATGAAAGAGGTCGTGACCTTGATTAATGGTTTATGTTTAATACGGCCAGTTCCTCTCATTAACATGAGGAGGTATCAGATATAAATTTAAATTCTAAAAAAGAATAGTCTGATTAACAGGAAAATACAATACAGATTTAATGGAGTCTTAATAGGTATGATGTTTATCTATTGTCCGAGGGTGCATAAGATGGATTGAAGTTTTGTTCTGTATCCCTGGTTTTTCCCGGACCATAGTGGTCATGTCGACTCTGGGTTTTGGCGACATTAGGTTCGCCAGTGACATCGGCCGGGCCTTTTCCATCATGGTGCTGCTGTCCGGCATCCGGGCCAAAAACCGGTCCGGTCTGATTCCGGAAATTTCCCATTGACTTATTCCCGGATTGTTTTAAGAATTTCATAGGAAGTCAGAGGTATGGAAATTAAAAAGTCTGTAGGAGTGTGATTTATAATGAGTTCTATTATTGATCAGGCGCTCGATATCCTTCAGGATACAGGCCCCGAATACGGGAATGGTTTTTCCAATCATGCTCCTATGGCCGCCGAGGCGCTTCTGGTTCTCGGGCGGGAGGATGCAATAATTTCTTGGGTAGAGAAATACAGGAAAAGACTTCCCGCATACCCCGCAAGCCGCGAGATTATTGATCAGGAGAGATTTCAAGAAGCCCTGGGAGATATCCGCCGTTTTGCGGACTGGACTTTGTTTTTCGAGAAAGAACTCAGTACTGAGCCCTGGGGCTCCGTTTTGAACACATGGGTCCCCCGGCTGATGCAGGGGATGGTCGGCGCCGCATTCCACGGCATCATCCGCACTGGTCACGCCGTAAGAAATCTGGCCAATGAAGAAACGGAAC
>JBDKVD010000113.1:0-9883 GCA_039679325.1 Smithella sp. | reverse complement strand
TTGGAGTCGGCAACCGGGTCTTTTTCGGCGCAGATCAGTCCATAGACCTTGCCGCCCAGTTCGGTGATTTCCTTTTGTACCTTTGTTTTGAGCTCAAAAAGCTGATACTGGCGTTTCCCTTCTTCGGTCAATTCTTCCGCTTTCTCTTTTACAGCAACAGCTCCTTCGCGAATTACAGCCAGACCGTCCTGAAATCCCTTTCGAACGTCTTTCCTGATCTTTTCCCAAAATTCCATTTTCCCGTCTCCTTTCCCTTTAAAAAAGATTTCATCAAATATCTCTATTATAATATTTACGGGCAATACCCCTGGCGGCAAGGATGCCGGAGATTGCCGCCCCGACGATTCCCCGGCTTTTGCCCGTGCCGTCTCCGGCCACGAAAATCCCCTCAATGTTTGTCTCCAGATTACGGTCGGTCGGACAGTGTGTGTCGAAGAACTTAATTTCCGGAGCATATAGAAGAGTGGAGGGGTGCAGGATTCCCGGTACGATCTTATCCAGAGTCTTCAGGGATTCCCATAAATTGTCTATTATCCTTGCCGGCATGCCCAGCGTTATATCTCCGGGAACCGCACGGTAGCTGGCCTTGCAGACTTCATAATGGCGAGTTACGCTGTCGAAGGTGGCGAGGGAACTGCGTCGTCCCTCCCGGAAATCACCCACCCGCTGCACCAGGGGTTTTCCACCGCCCAGGAGGAAGAATTGCCGGGCGATCATTCTTCCGAACTCTGTTGTATCCACGAATGGTTCTGTTAAGGAAATTGTGTTGAGAAGGGCGAAATTGGTGTTTTCCGTTTTTCGTGTTGCCAGGGCGTCACCGTTCACCAGCTTGAAGTTGTAGTAATTTTCTTCCCGCACCCGCCCGCCGGGGTTGGTGCAGAAGGTTCTCACCCTGTCGCCGTGGCGTATCGTTTGGAAAACGAATTTAGGATCGTAGACGACCGTATTTACGGCATCGAAATACCGCCTGTTCATTTCCACGCGGATGCCCACATCAATGGGGCCGAAGTTATGGGTTATTCCCAGCTCTGTGGCCATGTCCCGGAATTCATAAGCTCCACTTCGTCCGGGAGCGGCCAGGATGAAATCCGCGCTCAAGGAAACCGGTTCGCCGTTGCGCCGGCATGAAACCTTAAAGCCCCTTTGCTCTCCTCCGCTAATTGCGCTCACGTCTGTTCCCAACAGGAATTTTGTTTTAATCAGGCGGCTCCGCAGGTATTCCACCGCTTTTTTCCCGTTATCCGTTCCCCAGTGCCACTGTTCCGGAGCGATAAACCGGACGTTATGCTCCTGTGCAATCCTTCCGATTATTTCTATTTTCTCATCCCGGGTGCTGCCGGTCACCTGACGGCACTCCGGAAAAGCCGTAAATACCTCCTTGACCTGATCGATAAGATGCACGGCCTCTTCCTCCGTAAGCTTGAGTTCCTGGAGTTCGATGCCGATCTGATGATCAAAGTTCAATTTTCCGTCATTAAGTAAACCGCCTGCAGGATACTGGTTACGATCCGCAATCGCAATATTCTCCACTCCGAGGCGTTCAAAATATATGGCTGCAAATAAGCCTGCCGGACCGGACCCGATGATCAATACGTCAAAATGTTCTTGAACCATCTCCATGCCCTTCTTTATTTACGGAATGCGGATATTTAAGGTAATACTTAAGCATATTATCACAATTCAGCCGGCAACAAAAACAAAATACCTGTTACATCATAATCTTGACAGAAATAGCCCTGCCGTGGTTAACTCATAATAATGTCAGACAAGTCTATCTTCGAGGTGAAGCCCATGAAAAAGATTGTTTTGTTTCTTTTGTTGTCAATATTTGCCGTCGTTTCGTGTGCGCCCGCAAGCAGTTCCCGTTATCGGGAAGGTTCCAATGTAGACCAGAAAACAAATTTAACTGTGCAGGATGAACGTCGCCTGACCCAGGAAGCCCTCCCCAAAATACAGAAGGATTATCCTCCCGCCAAAAATCAGGAGCTGCAAAAATATATTTCCGATCTGGGGATGAAAATTGTTCGGGCCAACAAACTTGAGGGAAATCCCTATTACTACAATTTTACAGTAGTTGATGTCGTGGATGTGAATGCTTTTGCCATGCCTGCGGGCACCGTATTTGTAACGGCACCGCTGATTGCACTTGCCTCCAATGAAGCGGAACTTGCCGGTGTCGTTGCCCATGAAATCGGCCACGTTGAAGCCCGCCATACGGCCGAACGCATGTATGCGATGGAAAAAGCCCAGAATAAAACTTGGATGTACGCTACCGGCGGAGCGGTTCTGGGAGCCGTTCTTGGATATGGTTTAGGCAGAGTAATCTGTGATAAAGGCGATACGGCATGTCAGGCCAAGGCTGCTCTGGCAGGAGCGGCAGTGGGTGCCGGCGGAGGTTTGCTGGCTCAGAAATATACTTTTCTGGTTAATTCCCGGGAGGATGAAATGGAAGCGGATCGCCTTGGTTTCAAATATGCTGTTGCTGCGGGGTACGATAAAGACCAGGTGGGAAAATTCTACGAAAAACTTCTGGAAGTTGAGAAAAAGTCCAATAAAAGCGGCGGTGCCATTACAAAAAGTCTTTCCGACGCCATGAGCACTCATCCGCCCAGTGAAGAAAGAGTCAAACAAATGAAGGAGCTGGCAGCTAAAAGTCCTGAGCGAAAAGCAATCACCAACACGCCCCAATTCGACAGAGCCAAACAGGTAGCAGCGGGACTGCGTAAAAAGTAATACCAAGTTGCATTCTTTGCCTAACTTTGTTGGTCCTTCGACAGGCTCAGGACAGGCTTAATTAAAGTTGATAGTCAGTCATGGTAAGCTTGTCGAACCACGCCTGCGGAGCCTGTCCCCCGCTGGCGGGGGTTGGGGGTGGTTGCCGAAGCTGATGCTTTGAATGCAACATGGTATAACAACCGGTATATATCGATTTTGCCGAGTAAAAAGGAGGATTGGCCATGAACAGCAATTCTGAAATCAACCCCACCATAGCTTATATCAAAGCAAAAATGAAGCGCGGAAAGATAGTATCGGCCGAGGATGCCGTACGCGTCATCCGGGACGGCGATACCATAGCACTGGATGGTTTTGTCGGCTGTTTAATTCCTGAAGAGTTGATCATCGGCCTGGAAAAACGGTTTTTGTCGACAGGGGAACCAAGAAATCTGACCCTAGTATACGCCTCCGGTCTCGGGGACGGTAAAGATCAGGGAGCTAACCGCCTGGCACATGAGGGACTGCTCAAACGGGTCGTCGCCGGCCATTGGGGATTAACCCCGAAGCTGCAGTCTTTGGCTCTTGATGGTAAAATTGAAGCCTATAATTTACCCCAGGGTGTTTTAACTCACCTTTTCCGGGATATTGCCGCTCATAATCCCCGAACGATTTCACGAGTGGGGCTGGGAACCTTTGCAGATCCACGATGCGGCGGCGGGAAAATTAATTCTATAACTACCGAGGATCTGGTTGAGGTCATTCAATTTGACGGACACGACTATCTGGCCTACAAAACATATCCCATTCAGATTGCTATACTGCGCGGCACCACAGCCGATATGGACGGCAATGTTACGATGGAGAAGGAACCGGTGACACTGGAAGTTTTGCCGGTGGCTATGGCAGTGAAAAACTCCGGTGGATTTGTCATTGTACAGGTCGAAAGAATTGCCGAAAGGGGCGCCTTGAATGCCAGGCAGGTTAAAATTCCCGGTATTCTTGTTGACTGCGTTGTCTTAGCGAAGCCGGAAAACCATCGGCAAACATACGTAACGGAATATAATCCTGCTTTCAGTTGTGAATTTAAAATACCCACGGCGACAGTCGAACCTCTGGCAATGGATGAACGCAAGATAATAGCCCGCAGGGCTTCCTTCGAGCTCAAGCCTAATATGATAGTCAACCTGGGAATCGGCATGCCGGAAGGCGTGGCCAATGTGGCCAATGAAGAAGGCATCTTCGATTACCTGACCCTGACGGCCGAAGCAGGTTGCATCGGCGGCATTCCCGCCAGCGGTTTGAATTTTGGAGCCTCGACGAACATGGATTGCCTTGTCGACATGCATTATCAGTTCGATTTCTACGACGGCGGCGGCCTTGATCTGGCATGCCTGGGCTTGGCTCAGATGGATCAGCACGGTAACGTCAATGTCAGCAAATTCGGGCCCAAACTTGCGGGCTGCGGCGGATTCATCGATATTACCCAGAATTCGAAAAAAATCATTTTTGCCGGAACATTCACGGCAGGTAATATTCAGGTGGAAGTTGAAGACGGAAAACTCAAGATCATTAAAGAAGGCGGGTATAAAAAATTTGTTAAAGATGTGGAGCAGGTTACTTTCAGCGGCAAGACGGCGCAGATGAACAATCTGCAGGTCTTTTACGTTACCGAGCGTTGCGTTTTCACTCTGACCCGGGAGGGCGTCGAACTCATCGAGATAGCTCCCGGCGTGGATCTGGAGAAGGATATCCTTGCCTACATGGATTTTAAACCTATTATTAAAAATCCCGGCCTGATGGACGAACGAATTTTCAAGCTGCCGCCTATGGGTTTGAAGGAAGATCTCTTGAGCATTCCTCTTGAGGATCGTCTGACCTACGATGCGGCGGCGAACATTTTATATGTCAACTTTGAAGGCCTTGCCGTCCGGACGAAGAAGGATGTCGAGAAAATCAGAGCAGCGGTGGAAGCGATCTGTAAACCTCTGGGTAAGAGGGTTAAAACCATCGTCAACTATGACAACTTCTCCATTGTCCAGGAGCTGGAGGACGACTATATCAATATGGTCAAATATGTCGTATCGGAATTCTACACGGACGTGACGAGGTATACAACCAGCGCATTTTTACGCATGAAGCTCGGCGACGAATTGCAAAGCCGGAATTTGGCGCCGCACATTTTTCAGTCGAAAGAGGAGGCAAAACAGGCGCTGGAAAAGTTGTAATAATTGTCGTCTCCATTTCCGTTTGAACAGTGAAGAAACAATGATGGACTCGTAAAAAGCCATAAAAGTAGCGATTTACGGACGGCCTTTTACGAGGCCGTCGTAAAGGAAGAAGGCGGTTATTTAACTCGTGGCATTTCTGTGCCGGGAAAATAGCTTGACGCTGTTGGTTAGGAAGACTTTAATTTTCTTGTGGAGCTGCGAGGGCTAATTCCATTTCCAAATCAAGCGCTACCTTTGTTAGCGTCGTCGTCGGCTTCCTCAACGTATGTATAATACGCCTCGTCGACTCCTCCTAGCCGCCGCGGTATCATCATTGATTTGGAAATGGAATAATACCAAGTTGCATTCAAGCATCAGCTTCGGCAACCACCCCCAACCACCCCCAACCCCCGCCGGTGGGGGACAGTCGCCGCAGGCGCGGTTCGACAAGCTCACCATGACTGACTATCAGCTTTAAGCCTGCCCTGAGCCTGTCCTGAGCCTGTCCTGAGCTTGTCCTGAGCTTGTCGAAGGACCAACAAATTCAGGCAAAGAATGCAACTTGGCGAAAATATCTCTTGACTATCAACCTGCAATGTGACCAAGAAAAAGTAAGCAAAATTAATTGTCTTTATATTATCTAATGTTGAACCCTTCTTAGTTGAACCTTTCCTAATAGATAGACACAACCGCCATATTCTTCGGGGTGTTGGTTGTTTTTCGCTTTCAGCGGCAATAAGCTTTTGAAAAAAGCTTAAGAGGTAAGGCATATAAGCACTTTACTTTTTTCTTCCTTTTTCAACCGGGAGGCGGACGGGGTGATTTTGATGCTTTGTGAGACCCCATAGGGGAATTAGGGAATAAGAAGTAATAAACTAGAAAGGGTATTAAAATGAACAAAAAATTGTATGTCGGCAACCTGTCTTATAAGATAACGGATGATGATCTTAAATCTAACTTTTCCGAGGCAGGAGAAATTGAATCCTCATTAATAATTAAAGACAAGTTTACAGGCCAATCCAAAGGTTTCGGCTTTGTCGAAATGAGAACTGAAGAAGGCGCTGTTGAAGCGATTAAAAAATTCAACGGTGGAATGCTTGATGGTAAAGAAATTACCGTCAATGAAGCAAGGCCAAAGAGAGAATTCAATGCCGGCGGCAGTAATCGCGGCGGTGGCGGATTCAACAGAGGCGGACGCAGCGGCGGTGGCGGCAGAAGATACTAAAATTATCTAAAAAACAGCTTTATCTTACATAAAGAGTGGAAGGTGATATTTCATAATCCTTCTGCTCTTTATGTTTCTATTTATACCTGTTGCTGAAACCTAATATTCATTTTTATTTTGTTAAATGACAATGGTTTACACAAATACGGGCCACATTAAGATAATGAAATTGTCTTGACTTCCCCTGTATTAGGTATATCGTGTAAATAAGGCAATGTAATAGACATCTATAGAAACAGTGAATTTCTTATCGGTATAGCAAAACCGGCTTTAGTTTTTAAAGACCTGCCCATTACAATGGACCAGGTCTTTTTGTTCTTAGATGGAAAGTAATTGGGGAGAATTCGGGTTGCGCCAAGTGACTATTTAAAGGAAAGGAATATGATGAATATACATATAATAGAGCCATTGAATAAGTTTGTAAAGTTGCCGGACGGCAGATGGGAAAGCGGTTGGTGGAAAATAGATGAAAGCAAAGCTAAGGAGCTGGTCGGTGGTGAAATTTATTTCCACAAAAATCAGCAGGAACCATCTTTTTTTGGGGGTTCAATAACAGGATATCGCATCGATCAGGATGAACAGCACCAGGGAAATATTGTTTTCACTCTACAATATAATGCAGCATGTAGAAACGTTAAAACAGATAAGCATGGATGGTCTAAAAGGATGAAGATAATCACTCTTGACTGAAGATCCGCTTTGAGTGGTTCATAACTTCAAGCCTCCGGCTTTACCGGAGGTCTATGATTTACTTATAACCCGGATTAAATTAATTGTTAATGCGTAAGGTATTTATCTATTTTTTGAGGAAACGTAGATAGGACTGGAGATTTGAGACTCTGTCCAGTCCTAATTTCTTTCTAATATTTTTCCTGTGAGTAGAAATGGAACCTTCTGCAATCCCCAATGTCTTTGCGATTTCTTTGGTCGTCTTACCATCGTTTATCAAAGACGCTATCTGAACCTCTCTGGGAGTCAGATCAAATTGCCGTATATTTTTCAACAGGGGGGAGGCGATTTCACCCAAATTCTTTTTAATAATATCCAGACAGAACTGCTGCTGTGCATCGAGGTTGTTTTTTCTGATTTTTTCCACATAGGGAAGTACAAGACTCCCGATATTCGCGACAAAATTCTCTTCCATGATATTCTTGTCTTCTTCTCTTTTTTGCAGCAGAAATGTCAAAGCAGTATTTACTTCCAGAAGATTTTCTGTCTTTTTTTCCAGTTCACTTGTTCGTTCGGCAACCATGATCTCAAGCTTTTCACGGTATTGCCTTAATTCTTCTTCAACCCGCCTGCTCTCGGTGATGTCGTTCACCACGGTGCGGCATATGGTTGAGCCGCCGGCATCGTGTGCCAGGGTGGCCGAAAGCAGCACCCAGAACGACGTACCGTCCTGGCGCAGCATTCTTATCTCGCACGTCTGTGTCACGTCCATTTCAAAGAGCTGTTTGCGGTAGAGGTAGTAGATGTCCTGATCTTCCTTGAAGATGAACCGGGTTATCGGCTTATTGACCAGTATGCCACGGGCCACGCCCAGCATCGTTGCGGCGGTAAGATTGGCCTCCAGGATGATGCCTTTCTCACTGAGAGTGCAATAGCCGACCGGCGCCAGATCGTACAGGTCGAAATAACGCGCTCGTGACGCTTCGAGTTCTTCTTGCGCCCGGCGCAGCTCTTCATTCTGCATCATAAGCTCGATCTGATGCACCCGCAGCTCGTGGAGCAAAAAACGAGCATCCTCGGGCGACAGCGCCTCGATGTCTTCGGGTGACAACGCTTCTTTTCCCCGGGCTACTATTTCCGCCCGCTTGCGTAAATCGTCCGCCTGGTCGGCAGGAGGGAACCTTTCAGTCATGGCCTTGTCCTTTCTTTTCCGCGACTATTGCCCGTTCAGTGGTCGCGACCGCGTATATTTCTCCGGCTTCATTCACCAGCGCCGTGGTGGTTAGCCACACCTCCATGATCTGTCCGTTTTTGGCGATCCGCTGCGTTTGGTACGGAGCCAGTACCTCACCCCGGCCCAGTTTATGCAGCACGGCCAGTTCATGCTCGCGGCTGCCCTTCGGAATCCGGTCGCGTATATTCAGCGCCAGGGCCTCGGCCTCGCTCCAGCCGAACATCTTCTCGGCCGCCGGGTTCCAAGCCAGGATGCGGCCACGCAAATCCTGCACCGTGATGGCGTCGAACGCGTCCCGCACTACCACGGCCAGGCGGCGCAGTCCTTCAGCTTCCCGCAGCGCTTCCTGCGCTTTTTTCCTCTCGGTGATGTCGAAAAAGGTGATCACCGCGCCTTCGATCACATTGTCGAGGGTGCGATAAGGCAGGATGCGCATCGTGTACCACGCGCCTGCCCGGGTCTGCACTTCCACATCTTTGGGAATCAGGGTGTTCAGCACGTCCTGCACATCCGCCACCAAGCGATCATAGCCCGCGAGGTTGGAGACGATGTGGCTCACGGGCCGCCCCACGTCGGTCAGGATCAGGTTGATGATCTGGGTGACGGCGGGGGTGAAGCGCTGGATGCACAGTTGATGGTCTACAAAGATAGTGCCGATGCCGGTGCCGGCCAGCAGGTTGTTCATGTCGTTGTTGGCGCGAGAGAGATCAGCTACCTTGGTTTGCAGTTCGGTGTTGACCGTGGCCAGTTCCTCGTTGACCGATTGCAGTTCCTCCTTGGAGGTTTCCAGCTCCTCGTTGGTGGATTGCAATTCTTCGTTGACGGACTGCATCTCCTCGTTGGAGGATTTGAGCTCCTCGTTGGAGGTTTCCAACTCCTCGTTTGCGGCCTGGAGGTGTTCCTCCTTGGCCCGCAGTTCCTGCTTCAACGCCTCGATGCGCAGATCGGTGTCCGAGGCGCTCTCGGCCTTGCCTTCGACGGATTTCGCGCCCTTCCTCCCTGCGCTCCGGGGCGCAACCTTGGGGGGATGTTCCCGATCCGCCTCTTTCTCCAAAATGACAAGGAACAGCGTCGGCCCGGCGGCTGCCGGAGCTGTCGCTACGGGCTGGACCGTCAGATGGACGGTGGTGAACTCGCCATTGGTTTTTACTCGCAGTTCCGGCCGGCGCACCGGCTCTTTTTGCGCCGCGGACTTATGCAGGGCGGTGCTCAGTTCCTGCCGTAACCCTTCGCGGGCCATTTTTAGGATATTGTTGATCCCGGCCTCGCCCGGGGCCGGTTCCAGATACAGCCCGGTGCGGCCATGGAGGTAGAGAATGTCGCCGCTTTCGTTAACGAGCGCGCCGGCCGGGGAATATTGCCGCAGCAGCGCCCGTTCGGTCAGCTCGCGCAGCGGGAGTTTTGTTTCGACGGGGGACTGGACTGTTTTCCGCCGGCCAATTCCTTCTCTTATCAGGGTGGGGAAAAGCCTGTTCATGGCCGGGTGGTAGGCGCCGAAAACATCCTCTTTGCGGTGATACAGTTTCGCTTTGCGGTCCAGCGCGGCAAAGAGCTCCGAAAACTCCCCCACGGTCTCGGAAGTTCCCAGGAAGAGGAATCCGCCCGAATTCAGCGCATAGTGGAAAAGGGGGATGAGCTTCTTCTGCAGTTCCCCGCCCATATAGATCAAAAGGTTGCGGCAACTGATCAGGTCGAGTTTGGAAAAGGGCGGGTCTTTGATCACGTCCTGCTCGGAAAAGACCAGCATGTCGCGGATACCTTTGTGGACGCGGTAAGCGCTGCTGCCGGACTCAGCCGTGAAAAAGCGCGCCAGCCTCTCCGGTGAAACGTCGG
>JBDKVD010000112.1:0-14276 GCA_039679325.1 Smithella sp. | reverse complement strand
GGCCCGACACCGCCGGGAACAGGGGTATACGCTGCACACTTGTTTGTCACGGCGGAAAGTTCAATGTCGCCTATACCGCCAGGGTGATAGCCCGCATCCACGACGACAGCCCCTTCCTTTATCCATGCTCCCTTGATGAATTCCGGTTTACCCACCGCGCCGACAACAATATCGGCGAGGCCGACTATTTCGCTCAGCCTTTGAGTTTTGGAATGGCAAATCGTCACAGTGGCGTGGGCATTGAGCAGCATCAAAGCAATGGGTTTGCCCAGAATCGGGCTGCGCCCCACCACAACAGCATGCTTGCCTGCTATGGAAATTTTATAATGCTGCAGAATCCGCATAATGCCGGCCGGTGTCGCCGAGCCATAGGCCGGTTCACCCATCGCCATTTTTCCGAATCCCAGTACTGTTACACCATCAACATCCTTTTCGACATTAATTCTATCAAAACAGCGCCGCTCATCTATTTGCGAAGGAACGGGATGCTGCAATAAAATTCCCTGTACGGCGGGATTTTCATTGAGCTTGTCAATTTCAGAAAGAAGTTCATCCGTGGTTGTCGTCTGCGGTAGAACCACTTTCAAAGACTCCATTCCCACGCGCTGGCAGGCGTTGCCTTTCATTCGGACATATGTCGCCGATGCCGGATCTTCTCCTACAAGAATGGTCGCCAGTATCGGCGTCTGACCTTGATTTTTTTCCTTAATTGCCTGTACACGCAGCGCCAGTTCTCCTTCCAGCTTTTGCGCCAGCGTCTTACCATCCAGAATTATTGCAGCCATTAATTTTTCTCACCTTTCAATTTCTTATTTACTTCAGGCACGAAGCTTCTGCAAAACCTCTTCATATTCTTTTTTAAGAAAAGGCGGTTTGGAAGCGCCAAGCGCTTTTTGCAGCAATTCCTCCGTCTGCAACGGATTAATCTCCGCAAGGGTCTTGATGGCCAGAATTTCCTTCAATGTCCGTCCTGGAAAGAGACGGGTAACCTTTTTGCCCACCGGGTCGAAAGATTGGATATAATTCCGGTCTATGAATTTCCGGTAGACATTTATGCTCACGGCAATCCCATCCGCGGCGTTGTCCATAACGTGCAGGCCATTATTGAGGGGGAGAACGAATGTCGTCTCTCCCGGACCAAGAACGTTGTCGGACTCTTCCTCAATTTCACAAAATCCCTCTTTTGTGCCGTCGTCCAGCCGTTTATATTTCTTCTCACGCATCTTTCCCAAAAGCGTTCCGACAACTCCCCAGCCATTGTGATCGTGAATGATGTCGGCCTGGCCCGCCTCCCAGATGTAAGCAAGAACGATAAAACTCTTATCGGGACTGCGATAAATATTGTATTCGTTTGGCCAGATTCCGGATCGCTCAATCCCGGTAGAGGACTCATGGGAAATAATTTTTATAAGGTAGTTGCAGAACCAGTCCGGCCGGGAAGTAAGCTCCGCCATCAGTTCCCGGCCTCGTTCTATGCTGCTAAAGATGGTTTTCTCCCCGGAAAGCATCTTTTGGTATTGCACACAGAATTCTTCAAACCTGTCCATTTGTTCCTCCTTTGTCATTCCCGCCCGACCTGGGCTTATGAGCAAGACCATATCTCCGGATATGAGCCCATGATTGATATGCAGGATCTTCCGGATTTATGTCCAGCTTCTCCTTCTCTTCGACATATTTCTTGCGGCTGCTCTTACTTTTATAAAGCAGTCGGTCCTTCCCTATCGGACAAACCTTCGTGCAGATTCCGCAGGGGTTTGCGCGGCGAGCCACCAGTTCTTCGTGCATTTCCAGGCAGGCCGTCTTGTCGTAGTCACCGATAACCTGATCCTCCCGAACCTTGACGGCACTCTTGGGACACAACGACGCGCAAAGTTCGCATTTAATGCAGAGTTCTTTAGGCTGCAGCGCGTCGGCCGGTATATTCGCTGCAGTAAAAACAGAGGCAAATCGGACTCGCGGACCAAATTCGGGGGTGAGAAGACAATGGCTCATCCCGATAGTTCCCAGCCCCGCATATTTTGCCGCCGGCACATGACCGAAAGCCGCTATGTTTGCTTCCTTCAGAGCTCTCATGGATGTGTAGGTATCACGGGTAAAAGGAAACGAAGCGTATCCCATCCGGTTTAAATGACGGGTCAGCTCCATGACCAGATTGTCGAGCTGGCGGTTCGTGGTGTTGTAAATTTCTTTGTGAAGGGCCGAAGGAGTGGTTTCCACAACAGGCAGCGGTATGGACATTCCCAGAACGATGACGGTGCGCGTCTGCGGAAATATTGCCCGGGGACGAAAAGCAGGCGGAACTTCGCCTGCCTCATCCCATCTTTCCACAGGGGCAAACCCCACTAAGTCGGCATCCTTTTGTTTGCAAAACCGGATAATATCATCCTTGAGCTCCTGGCCTTCCAGGGGTGTGGTCATCTCAATTCTCCTTTAAAAAGAAATTCTTCGTACTTCCCGCTCTACTTTAAATTTATGCGTCCTTCGCTGGAGAAAGGAAACTGACGGCTTCCGAGCGCCGTTTTAACAACGACCTTTCCTGCTATTTTATAAGGCAGGTCGCCTTCTGTTAAAATAGACTTCAGGCTGCCGCTTAAGTCTTTAAATTTGGCCGCGACAGGCGCCTGAATCCGGGTTGTCGCCGACGAGGGAATTCGAAGCTCCTTTTCCAGACGGCCATTACCGATTTCTTCATTTTTAAGGTAAACGGTATATTCAAAAGATTTAAAGTTCAGGTCAAAGCTGTTCGGGTTTTGCACATCGAGATCAAGCAGAAGATTCACATCGGTCAAAGACAGCGGCCGCAGAGAAACTCCGCGCAAAACAAAAGACGGCTTCTCCATCACCCAGCTCAGACAAGAGGCCAGGAAGATAACAACAGAAAATAACAATACCTTACAAAAAACACGTGCTTTTTTAACGTACATTTTCACCTTTTAAAATCTTCATTACTACTGCTGCGACTAAACAAGAACCTCGGGAAATGTCCGGCCGTTCCTGCTTTTAACTAATTTTTATCTATATCTGCAAAAATATTCCCGGGCGCAATGGGTGAAATGCTTGATTTGATGATCGCCGTCGCCGTATGTTCTCTGCAGTTTATCACCTGTATCACGCCGTTCGGTAACGGCTGATCATTGTCAACTGCGATGGTCCTGAACAAGTCTCCCGTTTTGATGCCGTCTTTATATCCCTTGTCGATGTAAATGATATCCAGCATAGACTGGTACGGCCAGTCGTTGCCAGCCGCAACGATCATGCCGTTGATATTCGGACGGCGAAATTGCCCGGTAGTCAGTGGAAGTTCCATTTCGTAGTAGGGAACAAGAAGCTCGCCTTTCCCGATTTCTCTGAAGCATTTGGTAATCACGGCCATCGTTTCACCGTCTTTGGCTTTTACGATTTCAGCAATGCCGCCGATCGAGACAACATACCCTATTCTTGCCCCGGTAACGGGATGCTTCAAGAGTTTTGAAGTTTTTATTACATAAAACTTATCCTTGATCTGGACGGAGTGATCTAATTTAATAGAGACAATATCTCCATTGCCAAAGAATGGTTGTCCGGAAGAAGATTCGCCGATTTTTCCGCCACCGGGAATGGTATCAGCGATATAGCCGGACGCCATGAGAGTATTTTCATCAACAAGTGGTTGTTTCTTTAGTGTCGCCGCTTTTTTATCTGTCTCGATTATCGCCGGCTCCTGATAGGAAGCGGCATCTTGTCGCCCGGCTTCTTCTTTTAATTTTTCTTTTTTTACAAGATAGAGAGGAATCTTGATTATCTGGTTGGGATAGATCTTATCAGGATTTTTTATCCAGGTATTTTCTTTCCAGATTTTAGGCCAGAGGAAAGAATTTTTTAATTCCGCATCAGCGATATCCCAGAGGGTGTCGCCCTTTATTACTTTATGTTCATTCATTTCCCGCGTCTGCGCAAATGTAACCGAGGTTAAAAACAGAAATACAATAAATGCAAATTTCATTATTCTGGTTTTCGACATTCTCGCTCTCCTTCATTTTTTTGCCGCCGCTGAAAATAACCCAGATGATCATCACTGTCAAGAATATTGATAATAAATGAGAATTACCTATTTCGTTTCATTGAAGGCGGTTGTAAAACCGCCGGTATAACTTCAACTTGCTTTTACACCCTGATAAAAGATAATGATTTCACCAAGGCATTGCATAAATCCCGAAATACAAGGAGACAGGTCATGAAAGAAGTTTTAAAAAATCGTGCAAAACGAATCGAAGACTTGCTGATTAAAGAAAAAACAGCGTGCACGGTGGCAACAAAGGACGAAGAAGGCATCCATTGGAATGGTAAAATATACCCAGATGAAGCTGCGCTGGAAGAAGCAATGTACCTAACCGCCTGCGATTATGACAACAAACCTTTGGTGATTATCTCCAGCATCAAGCTTTCCGGGAAGTGTTGACTAAAAAGCCTCCAACGCAAAAGAGGGTTAACCGATAAATCAGCTAACCCTCTGTTTTTTTTATGGTGCCGAAGACTGGATTTGAACCAGCACAGGCATTCACCCACTAGACCCTGAACCTAGCGCGTCTACCAATTCCGCCACTTCGGCAGGCTCAGCGTAACTATAACGATCAGTACCTTCTTGTCAAGATAAAATGATGTTGAATTTAATTAACAAAATGATTATGGTAGCGCACAAATTTAAGATAGAATTTATGAGAAACTCATGATCGTATTTAAAGGCACTGAAAATATTACGGAAGATTTTCGCGGTTCGTTTGTCACGATCGGTAATTTTGACGGCGTGCACCTGAGTCATCAGATTATATGCCGCAAACTGGCTGACGAGGCCAAAGCAGCGGGGGCAAAATCACTCGTCATTACCTTTGATCCACATCCGAAAATGATTCTGCACCCGAATATCCGTCCTTTTTATCTGATTACTACTTTAGAGGAGAAATTAAAACTTTTAGAAAACTGCGGAGTTGATGGAACGCTGGTAATCCCTTTTTCGCTTGAATATTCTAAAGTTACCGCCGAACAATTTGTTTTCGGCTTCCTGGGGCAAAAACTGGCGGTTAAAAAGGTTTTCGTCGGCCACGACTACGCCTTTGGTCAGGCCAAGCAGGGCAACAGCGATTATTTGATTTCTTCCGGAGCGCAACTAGGCTTCGTGGTGGAAGTGATCGACGCCATTAAAATTGGGGCTCACATTGTCAGCAGCACGCTGATCAGAAATTTAATTCTTGCAGGTGATGTCCACTCCGTATTCAAGTATCTGGGCAGATGGTATAACATTTCCGGCACCATTGTTTCCGGTAGAGGACGGGGTGCCGGGCTTGGTTTCCCCACGGCAAATCTCTCGCCGGAAAGAGAACTGCTTCCGCCGGCGGGCATATATGCAGCTTTTGCCGAGCTTGAAGGGCAACGCTATATGGCTGCTTTAAATATTGGAGAAAAGCCGACATTTGCCGATTATACATTTACTTTTGAACCATATTTGCTTGATTTCAAAGGTGATATACGAGGCAAAAAAATAAATATTTTGTTTGTGGAGAAGTTGCGGGACATTGTCAAATTTGACGGTCCCGAACCGTTAAAGCGACAGATTGCGGCGGATGTGGAAAAAGCGAGAACAATCTTACTCAATAATATGGAAAACAACGAATAAGGAATAAGGAAATATATTGGAGGTAATATGTTAAGAATTGCCATAATTGGCGCCACAGGGATTGTAGGTCAGCAAGCGATTGTCAGCTTAATTGGTCATCCCTGGTTTAAAATCACAAAACTGGCGGCTTCCGAACGATCCGCCGGAAAAAATTACCGCGAAGCCCTGAAAGACGCCAACGGATCATCGCGCTGGTGGTGTCCGGAGGAATTACCCGTAGAGATTGGAAATATGCCGGTCGAAGATGCTTCTTCGTTTGATCCGACTTCAGTAGACATTATTTTCTCCACCATGGACGCCGGACCGGCTAAAGAATTAGAACCGAAATATGCGAAGACAACCCCGGTAATAAGCACAGCCTCAGCTTTCCGCTATGAGTCGGACACACCGATTCTTGTAGGCGGTGTAAATATGGATCATGCGGCACTGCTCGCCGTTCAGCAAAAGAATCGTGGCTGGAAGGGCTTTATATCACCGAAATCAAACTGCACAATTGCCGGATTGGTAGTTTCTTTAAAACCAATTCAGGATGCCTTTGGTGTAAAGCAGGTGGTAATGACATCACTTCAGGCCATGTCCGGCGCCGGCAGAACACCGGGATTGTCCGCCATGGATATGATGGAAAACGTCGTTCCCTATATCGCGGGAGAAGAACCAAAAGTAGAAACCGAACCGCAGAAAATTCTGGGAAAGTATACCGGTGAAACCATTACTCATGCTCCTTTCGGTATTACGGCCACCTGTACCCGTGTGCCGGTCATTGACGGCCATCTGGTTTGCGCTTTTGTGCAGACGGAAAAACCCTGTACTCCTGAAGACGTTAAAAAAGTGATGATGAATTACGGCAAGGAATTCGCCGAACTGGCACTGCCCAGCTCACCTGCACACCTGATCGACGTAACCGACGATCCTTTCCGCCCGCAGCCGCGCATGGATCGGGACAAAGGCGGCGGCATGACCGTAACTGTCGGCCGCATCCGGAAAGACCCGATTCTGGAAAACGGCATCAAATATGTCTGTCTGGCCCACAACACCAAACTGGGGGCAGCTAAAGGAGCTCTGCAAACCGCGGAATACCTTGCGAAAAATTATCTGAAACTGGTTTAGTAATATTGATGGATTTGTAAAAAATCGCGAAATAAGCAATTTTCAGCCGCGGCCGTATCCCATATGACCGCGGCTTTTTTATGCATAGCCCAGAAAGTCTTATTTTTTTCTTGCCTGGTGCTCCTTTTTTGTATAAACGTCAACCAAAAAATAATTAGAGGTTGACATTGAAGAAAATCTTTCCCATTCTCCTGCTGGCATTAATCCTGACGTTAACATTTAACAGAGCTTTTGCCGTCAACTTTTATGACGGCGCCCGGGCAAAAGGTAATTATCTTTTGAGTTACACTTCCGTTTATCTTGCCGATGAAACAACCGACAGTAAAGGAAAGAAAAGCCGCGACAATTATAATCTCACCAAGGTGGAAGAACTGTTTCGCTGGAGCTATTACACAGGAGATTTTGTTGCTTCCGCCCTCGTCCCCGTTGATTATATGTCTGTAGGTTCGCTGGATCAGGAATCTTCCGGGCTGGGAGATATCATTATCGGAACCGGTTATTTCCTCCCATTCAAACAAGCCGATGTCCTGCCGATGGTGTTTGTAAAATTACCCACGGGGAAATATTCCGCGGATAAAGCGGTCAATATCGGCTCGAACCAGTATGATGTCAGACCCATGATATTTCTGTATAAGGATTTGGGCAAGTTCAGCATCGACGCCGTTGCCAAATATTTTATCCGTTTCCAGAATCCGGACACCAATGTTTCACCGGGAAATGAATTTCATCTTCAGGGCCTTGTCGGATACAATGTAACGGACCGGTTCAAAATAGGTCCGTCCGTCAACTGGATGATCAGCCGGTGCAAGGAAGTGAACGGAACAAAAGTGGCCGACAGCTCCAGAGAGACGCTCTCCATGGGTGCCGATATTTATTATCGTTTTTCGAAAATCAGCCTGACGGCGACCTATCTTTGCGATGTGTATACCGAAAATTCAACCAAAGGTCATTTTTTCCAGCTAAAGGCCGTTTATCGTTTTTAGGGGCGATATGCCTTCATTACAAACCTTATTCCATTTCTAAATCAATGATGATATCGCGGCGGCTAGGAGGAGGTGACAAGGCGTATTATACATACGTTGAGGAAGCCGACGACGACGCCAACAAAGATAGCGCTTGATTTAGAAATGGAATTAGATTGTTTTATGAACCTGCGGATCTTCGACATCAAATCAACTTAAATTTCTTGAGTATAATTATTATTGCTGGTATAAAAGATAGTTTGTTTATCAATTTTAACTTAAGGATGTGTGCTATGCAAAACCCCAATTTTAGTTCAGGACCTTGCAGTAAAAGACCAGGATGGAGCGCCGACGCTTTGAAGGATACACCGGTCGGCCGTTCTCATCGTTCCGCGCTGGGCAAAGAAAGATTAGCGAAAGCAATTAGCGAAACAAAAAGAATCTTAAACATTCCGGAAGATTATCTTGTAGGCATTATGCCCGCTTCCGATACAGGCGCTTTCGAAGCCGCCATGTGGGGCCTTTTAGGACCCAAACCGGTTACAGTTTTAGTATGGGAAAGTTTTTCCAACGGTTGGGCAACAGATGTTAACAAACAACTTAAGCTCAACCCGAAAATTTTAAAAGCCGATTACGGGCAATTGCCTGATCTGGAATCAGTTGATTGGACCAGTGACGTTGTTTTTGTAGCCAACGGCACAACCAGCGGCGTAAAAGTTCCCGACTGGAACTGGATTCCCGACACTCGTGAAGGTTTATCATTATGTGACGCCACCAGCGCCTGCTTCGCCATGGAAATGGACTGGTCCAAACTGGATGTAACCACTTTCTCCTGGCAGAAATGCCTGGGCGGTGAAGCCGCCCACGGTATGCTGGTTTTAAGCCCCAGAGCCGTAGCCCGTCTGGAATCTTACGATCCAGCCTGGCCGATGCCCAAAATCTTCCGTCTGAAGAAAGACGGTAAAATTAACCGCGCTATTTTCCAGGGTGAGGTTATCAACACCACTTCCATGATTTGTGTGGAAGATTATCTGGATGCCTTAAAGTGGGCCGGTGAAATCGGCCTTGACGGTCTGATTAAAAGAAGCAGGACTAACTTGAAAGTTGTGGAAGACTGGGTTGCCAAAACCGACTGGGTGGAGTTTCTGGCACAGGATGCCGCAATCCGCTCCAATACTTCGGTTTGTTTGATGGTAACGAGTCCCAAAGTAAATGCACTTTCCAAAGAAGAAAAAGGAAAATTTCTCAAAGGCATTGCCTCAGAGTTGAGCAAAAAAAATATTGCCCATGACATCAATTCGTATAAGGATGCCCCGGCGGGATACCGCTTCTGGTGCGGCCCGACGATTGGTGAGGAAGATATCAAAGCAGCGCTTGCCGGACTGGAAAAAGTATATAACGAAAAGATCAAGGATCTGTAATAAGGAGAATAGTTATGAAACGAGTTTTAGTCAGCGATTCTATGGCTTCGGAAGTCGTAGAAATACTGAACAACGCACCTGGCATCAAGGTTGAAGTAAAAACAAATCTGAAACCGGAAGAATTAAAAGCTATTATTAAAGACTATGATGCATTGATCGTGCGTTCATCCACCAAAGCAACCGCCGAAATAATCGAAGCGGCAACCAAACTTGCCGCCATCGGTCGTGCAGGCGCCGGTGTCGACAACATCGACATACCCGCCGCCAGCAAACGCGGCATCGTTGTAATGAATACCCCCGGCGGCAATACGGTAACAACAGCCGAACATGCCATAGCCATGATGCTTTCATTGGCCCGACGTATTCCCCAGGCCACCGCTTCCATGAAAGCCGGTAAATGGGAAAAAAGTAAATTCATGGGCAACGAATACTGCAACAAAACATTGGGCATTATCGGACTGGGAAGGGTCGGCACCATTGTGGCGGATCGCGCCCATGGTCTCAAAATGAACGTAATCGCCCATGACCCCTTCATTTCCCCGGATGTGGCCGAGCAGATGGGAATTACCCTTGTTTCGCTCGATGAAATTTATGAAAAGGCGGACTTTATCACCGTGCACTCACCACTGTCCAAGGAAACAAGGAATCTTGTTGATGCCAAAGCATTTGCCAAAATGAAAAAAGGCGTATTTCTGATTCACTGCGCCCGCGGCGGCATCGTCAATGAAAAAGATCTGTATGACGCTCTCGTTTCGGGTAAGGTCGCCGGTGCCGCTGTCGATGTTTTTGAAGAAGAACCAACCAAAAACATCGAATTGATTTCACTCGATAACGTCATCTGCACACCGCACCTGGGTGCATCCACCGACGAAGCACAAACAAATGTGGCCATTGCTATCGCCCATCAGATCGCCGCCTATTTTGCTACCGGCGAAATTAAAGGCGCAGTCAACTTCCCGTCCGTCAGTGCGGAACTCATGGCCGTCATCCGTCCCTATCTGGATCTGGCGGAAAAACTGGGCACCTTCCAGTCGCAACTGGTGAGCGGTGCCATTCAGGAAATCAACATTGAATACAGCGGCGAAATTCTCAACCATAATGTTGCTCCGGTAACCATCTCTTTGCTTAAAGGCCTTCTCGAGCCTATTTTGCAGGAAAATGTCAATTATATTAACGCTCCGGTTATCGCCAAAGAAAGAGGCATCAAGGTTGTGGAATCCAAGAGCAGCGAATTAAAAGATTACACCAACATGATTACATTGACGGTAAAAACATCCAAAGAAACAAGCACTACCGCCGGCGCCCTGTTCCAGAAACATGATCCGCGCATCGTCCGGATAAACGAATTTTCCGTGGAAATCGTTCCGGAAGGCCACTTACTGGCGGTATACAACGATGATCAACCGGGCGTTATCGGCAACCTGGGATCAACGCTGGGCAACAACAAAGTTAATATTTCCCGGCTGCATTTAAGTCTGGATACGGAAACAAAGCGCGCGATGGTTGTATTGAATACTGATACGGCTGCCACGGAAGATATCCTTGATAAAATGAGAAAACTGCCGCATGTACTTTCCATTAAACCGATAAAAATGTAAGGATGACAGTCATGGCAAATGTTGCAGTAGTGGGCACACAATGGGGAGATGAGGGTAAAGGAAAAATTGTTGACCTGTACACGGAAGGTGCTGACGTTATTGCCCGTTTCCAGGGCGGCAATAACGCAGGCCATACACTGGTAGTCAAAGGCCGCAAGACCATTTTACATTTGATTCCATCGGGAATTCTGCACAACGATAAAATTTGCATTATCGGAAATGGCGTTGTTGTTGACCCGATCGTATTAATTCAAGAAATTGAAGAACTGCAAAAAGGCGGTCTTTTCCCGCCCAACACGAAACTGTATATCAGTGAGAAAGCTCATTTGATAATGCCTTACCACAAGCGTCTGGACATGGCGCGCGAGGCCAGCAGCAAGGGCAAGAAAATCGGCACAACGGGCCGAGGAATTGGACCGGCGTACGAAGATAAAGTCACCCGCGTCGGCATTCGTGTGTGTGATCTGTACAACGAACCACTGCTGCGGGAAAAACTACAGCGGAGCCTGAATGAAAAAAACTTTTTACTGACGGGACTTTATCAGGATCAACCTCTGTCGGCGGACGAAATTGCGGCTGAGTATCTGGCTTACGCTCAAAAAATCAAACCATATGTTGCGGATACCTCGCTGATTATTGACAACGCAATAAAAACAGGGAAAAAAATTCTTTTTGAAGGCGCACAAGGCGCCCACCTCGACATTGACCACGGAACATATCCTTATGTTACTTCATCCAATACTGTCGCCGGCAATGCCGCGTGCGGTTCGGGAGTCGGCCCCAATGCCATAAACAGCATAGTCGGAATTTGTAAAGCATATACGACAAGGGTCGGAGAAGGACCGTTTCTCACGGAATTGACCGATGAAGTTGGAGAGTATATCCAGCAAGCCGGGCAGGAATTCGGCGCTACAACGGGCAGAAAAAGACGCTGCGGCTGGCTGGACGTGGTGCTGGTGCGGCAGGCAATACGTACCTCCGGTATAACGGCCCTGGCCATTACCAAGCTCGACGTCCTGACGGGACTGGATAAAGTTAAAATCTGCGTCGGCTATAAAGCTGCGGGGGGTGAATTCACGCATGCCGTACCTGCAGATATCGACCTCTTTGGCCAATGCCGGCCGGTTTATGAAGAATTTCCCGGATGGAAGGAAAATATTCTTGAGGCACGCAAGCTTGAAGAACTTCCCGCCAATGCACGCAGATATTTGCAGCGTCTGGAAGAATTGACCGGCATCCCCCTGAATCTTGTTTCCGTAGGGCCGGGCCGGGAGGAAACAATTATCCTGAATGACCCTTTCCGTAATTAATTATTACGGTTTATAAAGTTGCCGGACGGAAAATGCAGGAAATAAAGAGGAGAGTGCCAGGCTGGATAATCAACACATTGCCAAGCTTTAAGAATTAGTTCTTCGTATAATAGTTTTTTTCTTGACACGACGGAAACTAGCTGTTAAGGAGGCACCTTCAAAAACAAACATCAAGCGGGCCGTTAGCTCAGTTGGTAGAGCAGCGGACTTTTAATCCGTTGGCCGGGGGTTCAAGTCCCCCACGGCCCACCAACGAAAAATCAGGGGTTTCAAGTTTTTATACTTTGAAACCCCTGATTCGTTTCTAACTCAAATAAACCCAAAAAGTATGCCCAGTGCGAATAAAATGCGAACAGTGATTGAAAATTATTCATATGTTTTTTAGCTGTGAAAGTCGAACCATCGTCTCTGCACATCCGGTGTGGTTAAAAAAGAATCAGTTAAGACAGTCATGTTTTGAATATTAACAGCTAAAGGAAAAGGTAAAAACTGCCGACAATTAAACTATGGCATGTAAACTGCATTATTTATATAGCAATAAAAAAAGAAACAGAGGTTGTTCAAATGGAAGAAATGCCGTTTTCAGTCAACAAGGACACAGTTCATAAATTAGAATCACTGTTAGAAAATGATTACAAAGATTTTGAATTTTGTGTCTCTAATAGTTTTGAAACATTAAAAATTAAATCTATAACAAATCCGAGTTTGCCTATTTTAGTAATTGGGTCTTATTTCGGTCAGTGAATTTCTCAAACGGGATGGCATGAATATGGAAAACACTATCAAGAAAGTTTATGTTGATGCAAACGGGTTAGCGACGTTCATTTGTCTGAATTGTGGTGAGGTGCAAAAAGAACAGGCACAAGTATATATGGGCATCGAGGGACCAGTTAAAATTCAATGCAAATGCGGAAATGACTTTGACGTAGAGATCGAATTTAGAGGTTTATACCGTAAGGGAACAGGACTTGACGGCATATACCTGAATGTGTCAAACCCCAACAACTGGGGAAAAATGATTGTGAAAAATCTGTCAATGCAGGGGTGCAAATTTGAAACACTGACGGCAAACCTGTTAAATCCGGATGAAGAAATCAAAATCGAATTTTATTTAAATAATGCTAAAAACTCTCTGATAAGTAAAAGAGCCATTGTCCGTTACGTGAACAAAAGATATATCGGCTGCGAGTTCAAAGAACTCCCCGGCGCTCTCAATCCGGATTTAGGGTACTATCTAATGAAATTATAAAAAATTAGTCTTATCCTCGCCTTTCCAACGTCTGTAGATTTACATGCCATTGAATTCCATTAATAACAGAGCACGAATCCCTTTTTTTTTAAATAAAATACCTTCTATACTGGATAAAGGGTTTTTCAACAGTTTCTTGACATACAAGATTCCCTTGGCGTACACTTCGAACATATCAAAAAGATTTTTTCTTACCCATATGTGATGGACTCGTAAAAAGTCATAAAAGTGTACATTTACAGACGATCTCGTAAAATACCCTAAAGGGCACGCGAGACCGCAGGCAAGGCGCACGAATCATGAGGAATGAGGAGTACTTAGCGTACGCCGCATAGCCTGCCCCGTGCTTGACACGGGGAAGGATGAAGTGCAACGCAGCATCCGGTTTTTTTACGAGACCGTCATATGTAAAGCTGTTCGAGTTTTACAGTCTTCCCTTTGCCGGGTCATGGATTTTTTTGAAAGGGATGAAGGTGATGAAACATTATCTGATCTTTCTTGTTTTCGCATTTCTGTTTTTATCCAAGTCGGCTATAGCGATGCCCTACGCTTTATTTTACCTTGGAGCCGAGGATGAGGCTTACGCTCATAGCGCAACCGATTCCACTTATGGCAATCCGGATCATTCGCGGGATAATTCCGGCAAGCAGATTCCCGGTAAACTGAGTTTGCTTAATGTGAGTATTCGAGCGCGCTTTTCCAGTTTTGATGTACTGGGAAATGTTTCGCCGGAAGAGTTTCGGGAGTATGACTTGGCGGCGAACTTCAGGCTGCCCTGGGCATGGCATACGCAGTCAGGATGGGGAGCCGGCACAAGGCTGATGACCAGCATCGGAGCCCTGCATGGCGCGGGGGAAACTGCTCTAGTCGCTTCTTTTATTCCTCTGATTGCTCTTGGCAGTCAGGATGGAAGATTTACACTGGATATGGGAGCAGGCGGAGCTCTGCTGAGCAGGCATCGTTTTGGAACGCAAAATTA
>JBDKVD010000111.1:0-3379 GCA_039679325.1 Smithella sp. | reverse complement strand
ATGAGCCGACCTTTACGAATTCAATATCCGGGGGCATACTACCACGTCACCTGCCGCGGGAATGAGCAGCGGAAAATATTCCGGGATACGGAAGACCACAAAGATTTTTTCCGCCTGCTGGCCCGCTCCGCAGAAATCTATGAAGTCAGAGTTTTAGCCTATGCTCTGATGCCCAACCATTTCCATCTGCTGATTTGCACACCGAAAGGCAATCTTTCGGAATTCATGAGGCATTTTAACATCAGCTACACCGGAACATTTAACCGCAAACATAAACGTTCAGGCCATCTCTATCAAGGACGTTATAAAGCATTCCTGATCGATAAAGACAACTATCTGCTGGAAGTCAGCCGTTACATCCACCTAAATCCCCTGCGCATGAGATCAAAAGAATCTTTTGATAAAAGGTGGCAAGACTTATTAACAAGCGAATCAACCAGTCTTCCTGGATACCTGAATAAGAAAAACAGAAAAGACTTTGTTTATTACACGACTATTTCAGATTACTTCGACATAACCGGCGGAAAATCAAGTCGCGGTTATAAAAAGTTCATGGCTGAAGGAATAGCAAAGGATATTCCCAGTCCGCTGGAAAGAGGAAAAGGGACGGGAATAATCGCGGAGAAGAAATTTATTGAAGAGATCAAACAATTATTCGGAAAGAATCGTAAGGCGCGAAAATCTCACCGGGAACAGCCGGCTCTGCGGGAACTGGAGAAAGCCATGATCCCCGAGGAATTGATAAACAGCTATCTGCAACTGGTTCATAAAGATAGAGAGGAACTAACTGCAAAAGGGAAGCAATCATCTGATAGAGCAATTTTGATGGAGATGCTCTATCGTTTCTGTAAAATTGCCCAACCGGAAATCGGGAAGCTCCTGGGTGGCATCGACTACAGTGCCGTCAGTCAGGCAAGAAAGAGGCTGCATATAAAAATCGAAAATGATCCGGAATTGAAAAAGAAATTCAATGCGCTTCAAAGCAAATTAAGGAAAATGTCATGAATAAAGATTTGACCCCAATGAACGCCGACGTATTTCATGAAAAAATGCTGCTGATAGACGCGGAACTGGCTAAGAAGGGAGTTCCGGTTCATGAACGTCCATTCCAGGCTTTTCCCATAGCCGCCCCGGATTATAACGGACCATTGATGAGTTTCGGTATTGATCGTTCGGAGTACGGAGAATATGAGGGGCCTAATTTATTGGAAAAAATTCACAATTGGTTCAAACATGTTTATGGAAAACGAGCCTCTGCTTCCAGAGACCTGGGGAGAATCCCCATTATTATTAAAGATGAGATTTATTTAGTGCGAGTACCTCTTGTTTATGAAACATCTGAAATCAATATACTTCCCTTTGTAAACGGGTTAACTCCCGCCGTGGCTCGCCGCCTGTCGGCAGCTGAACTTGATGAAATTCACAATAAGTTTATTGAAGGCTATTCTCTGGCGCACGAGTTTGAGGACTTGTATTCTCAACTGGAGGCGGAAGAGAGGAATGGAACGAAAAGAAAAAACAACCCTTTCCTGGATAGCGCCATACAGGATAAAGACGCTGCTGCTGATTGTTTAGATGAAGAGATAGACACAAACGGCGCAGTATTCCACTCCCGGCAAATAGCCGAAAAAATGCTCAAGGCCGTATTATTTTACCTGGCTAACATGAACGAGGAAGAAATAACGCAAAAATACGGGCACAGGATTGCTGATATTTACAAAGATGTCAGTAGTTATGTGGAATCTCCCGCCCGAATAAACTCCGAAATAAATTATATTACCCGATACAAAATGGACATTCGAGATACAGAAACTCAAGTACCAGATTCTGAGGCAGTTAAAGCGTTTTGGTCCGGATTGAGAATTGGAGGATTTTGTGCAGCGTTACTTTCCGGGCCTGAAAGGAAAATTCAATCCATACCAATCAAGTCAACAAAGGAGGGAAACAGGATGAAAAGCAGAGGATCAGAAGCAAAAGCGGTAAAACAAATGACTATCGAGGAGATGCTTGCGCCCTTCGAAGCACTGCGAGTTGCTGTTCTCGCCACGGTTGAGGAAGGCAAACCCTATACATCAATTATAGCTTTCGCCCTGACACCCGATCGCCGCACTCTCCTTTTCACGACATCAAGCATCACGAGAAAATACAAAAACATGGTTGCTCAGCCTGCCGTCTCCATTCTATTGGATAACCGTTCTCAAAGCGCCGATGATATTAGCTACGCCCAAGCGGTCACATTGCTCGGTACGGCAAAAAAAGTAAGGGCGGGCGCGAAGAAAGCAGAGTACAGTGCAATTTTCGTGAACAGGCATCCGGAATTGAAAGATTTCATTGAAGATCCGAAAACAGCTCTTATCGCCGTCACCATTCAACAGGCGGTGCATGTCGCGCGTTTTGAGGATGTATCCGTTTGGCCGTAATGAACAACAAAGGTGATGCACCTTATCACCCCAATTCAACCGGAACTCGCAATGAATTTCTGTAAATGGCAGCGAACAATAATTATCTTCTGGTGTATCTCGATCTTGATCGTTATTTATTATTCCCTCGTCCCGCAGGTGGAGTTTCCCGTGGATTTCTGGAGTGCGGACAAATTATATCATTGTGCGGCCTACGGATGGCTTGCTGTTCTGCCGATGCTGGGTTTTACCAATCCCCGGCAGGCTGCATCCGCTGCGCTTTCCATGATTATTTTGGGCATACTGCTGGAGGTCGGGCAGTATTACATCCCGGGACGCTCATTTTCTCTGCTGGACATAACGGCGAACACTCTTGGCGTCGCGCTGGGTTTTTTTCTGGGCGGATATCTGAAAAGCCGATTAACCAGAAAGGAAATATGCTTCCCAGGATAATCAATAAAATTATTTATATATGGTTTTTTATAAGTATAATAACAAATACTTTTAGGCCGGAGGAGAATCAGCAATGACGGATATTGCTAAACTGCTGGAGGCAATCGGCTCGGTTGCATGGCCTGCCAGCTTTATTTTATTAATATTTCTATTCCGCCCCGCAATCGCCGGACTGATCGAATCGGCAAAATCCCGAAAATTCACTTTGAGGCTTGGCGGCCAGGAGCTGACCATGGAAGAGGCAAGTGAGCAGCAACGTAAACTTATCGCTGATCTGCAGGCACAGGTGCTCGACATCAAAAAGTCCCTCGAAGGGGTGGCGCAGCCGGCTCCGGCTGCACCGGAGAAAGCAGCGCCCATAATGCCTCCTGCGGTTGCATCTGTTCTCTGGGTTGACGACCAGCCGAAAAATAACAGCTACTTTGTCCAACAGCTTGTGGACAGGGGAGTCAACGTAGAATTGGCGATGTCCACAGCGGAAGGCCTGCGGATGTTTGACAAAAAAACCTATGGAGTTGTTATTTCCG
>JBDKVD010000110.1:0-3015 GCA_039679325.1 Smithella sp. | reverse complement strand
CCCACATTGCAGCGGCCGCATTTCCCGATGCCGCATTTCATGCGCATTTCCAGCGAAGTTAGAATATTCTCTTTGGCAAAACCCAAATCGAAAAATACCGGCAGCGTGAATTTGATCATGACGGGCGGCCCGCAGATTACAGTTACAGTATTTTTCGGGCTGGGAGCAACTTCCTTGCAAACCGAGGGCACAAAACCTTCCCGGCCCTGCCAGCTTTCATCGCCCTTATCCACGGTAATAACTGTTTTAATGTCGTCTCTTTTTTCCCAGGCAGCAAGCTCTTCCTTATATAAAAGCAGGCCGGGGTTTCTGGCGCCGTAAATGACGGTTATTTCGCCGAAGCGGGAGCGGTTTTCATCATGAAGCATGTAGTTGATCAATGAACGCAATGTTGTAAAAGCAAAACCGCCGCCGACAACAACGATATCTTTCTTTTCGAGAAATTCGATCGGCCATGATTTACCCAGCGGACCGCGAATGCCGATTTGCGCGCCTTCTTCCAGATCATGCAAGGCAGCAGTGACCAGACCCGGCACAATAGCTCCGGCACGCTGTACGGTAAATTCCAGATAGCCGGGCTGTGTCGGCGAGGAGGCTATACCGATGGGCGATTCCCCTTTGCCGTAAATGGAAAGTTCGGCAAATTGCCCGGGCAGATATTTAAATTTCTCTTCATCTTCCTTGTTCAGAAACGTCAACCGGAAAGTTTTTATATCGTTGGTGTCAACCTCGTTAATCACCCTGGATACGGTCACCGGCACTGGAATGTAAGGGTTGTCTTTCATTGTTGTTCCTCAGCTTTGAACTTTCATGGCGGCTTCCACCATGGAATAAATATCAATATTGACCGGACAGGAACGGGTACAGCGTCCGCAGCCCACACAGGATATTGCATTATATTTTCTTACGTGAAATGAATATTTGTGGCAAACCTTCTGCCTTAAGCGCTGTGATACCTTGGGGCGCGGGTTATGACCGCTGGCTTCCAGTGTAAAATCAGTAAACATACAGGCGTCCCAGATTCTGCGCCTTGTTCCGTTGCTAAACAGATTCTCATCGCAGATATCAAAACAATAACAGGTGGGGCAGACAAACGTACAGACGCCGCAGCTCAAACAGGCATCAGACACCTTTGTCCAGTAATCATTGTTTTCAAAAATATCTTCATACTTCTTCGCTACTTCTTCGTCGTTCAGGGGCATGCAGCGCGTTCTCTTTTCTTTGCCTCTCTGCACGTAGTCGGTGAAATATTTTTCATCTTCAGCGTCACATTCCTGCAACATGGATAGTTCCTGAAGAAGCGACTCACCTTTTTTTGTAATTCCTTTAAGCAGCAGTTCGCCGCCTTTTTTCACCATGAAGATATCGCTGCCTTCGGGATCGGCAGCACCGATACCCAGCGTGTTGTAGAAATCGGCTGAATCAACCGGTGAATCAAGATCAAAGGCGTAACCGATGATCGTTGTGTTCTCTCTTCTTGCTTTCCAATAAGGATCGATAATACCCGCGGCGTTAAAATGTATGTCCATAATCTCGAAGCTTTTAACATCGCAGGGACGGACGCCGAAAAGAAAAACAGGCTTTAAATTCAACTCCACCTGTTGTGCCTCGGACGGTGATTTTCTCAGTTGATATTTAATGAAGTCTTCCATCTGGGGGAAAAAAATATTTTTCGGACTTAAAACCGTATTGTAATAATTTAAGTAAACCTCTTGCGGGTCCTTTATTTCCCGGAAGTTTGCACCTGCATCTTCTTTGACAGGAGCGATAAGCGTCCCTTTTTGTATGAGAGCGGCGGCAACTTCATTTATTTTTTCGATTGTTGTTTTCTTCAACACAACTGCTCCTTAAAGAGACTTGATTTTTGTGAGCTTTAAGTGAAGCAAAAATCCTAGTCGAATTTATCCCGCAAGCTTTAAGCGCAGCGGGGTTAGTACCATTTAATCCAGCATTTTGTCGGAATCTTCCACTTTGAAATCAACCATCACCGGCTTGTCCTCAATGTTCATCCCGGCTGCCTGCTGGAACATCTCTTCGCAATCTTTGGCCACTTGCTTGTGGAACAGATAAAGGGGAATATCCACCGGACTGGCACGGGTGCATTCTCCGCAATCTATACAGCGTCCGGCCAGATGCTGAAATCTGGTCAAGTGATACATCAGGTTGCCGTGTTCCTGCGGCGATTTTACCGCCCAACGGGGTTTGGATTGATCAATAAAGCAGGGATCGCAATAGCACATGGGACAGGCCTTGCGGCAGGCATAGCAGCGGATGCACTTGGCAAATTGCTGTTTCCAGAATTCCCAGCGCGCTTCTTTATCCATCTGCTCGTATTGCGCCAGGACATCGTAAGGCGAGGCGCTCTTTCCGGTATGAATTTCTTCACCCAGCAGAATATCGTAAATAACCGGATTGGCAAGCCCGCCGGTTGTTTTATCGTCAATGATTTCGTCCGTCTTCTGATTTTTCATGCCGGCGGCCGGAATTCCCAGCAGAACCAGATCTTCTCTCTTGATTTTTTCTTCCTGGATGAGCACCACCACGGCCCTGCTGTCGGCTGCCTTGACAGCCACCGCGATTTTTGTTCCGGGAGCGTATCTCATTATATATCGCGCCAGATTATGGTTGCAGTATTCGTTAAAAATTATATTTGCGGCATCAGCTGCACTTTTGGCGGCAAAAGGCTGGGGATGTTTTTCGTCCATGCCTTTTGCATAGGCCAGGACCACGGCCACGCCAGCCGATTCCAGAAGTCTCGCCGCTTCTTTTTTTAAATTTTCCTCAATCTGCTTAAAGTTTGTCATCTTCCTCACTCTTGTATCTTGAACTTTGTCTGCGGGCCCAGGCTCTTGATATGGGATGTAAATTCTTCCACGACCTGAGCAAACTTATTACCTTCGGAGGCGGAAATCCACTCGACGCGAAATCTTGATGGTTCGAGGCCGGAAAACTCGAGTATCTTTTTGGTTACAGCCAGCCTGCGACGCGCGTACAGATTACCCGTATTATAGTGGC
>JBDKVD010000109.1:0-7749 GCA_039679325.1 Smithella sp. | reverse complement strand
TTTTAAATACTCTTACCACATTCCTTCCAGCCGACAACTTTGATTCCCCTTTGAGTATAAGTCTCGTCTCCGGCGTAAATCAATGCAGGAGTGCCGGCCTTTTCGCCGGCCAGAGTGCACCATTTTTCCAATCCCGCAAAGGATTCATGTGTCAGGGTGCGGCCTGACTTAATTTCAATTGGCACTAACTTTATTCCCTGCTCAATAATCAAATCAACTTCATTGCCGTTGCTGTCGCGCCAGAAAAAGAATGAAGGCTTTTCACCACTGTTAAGTTTCGTTTTAATCAATTCTGAAATAATAAATGTCTCAAAGAGACTGCCGCGCAAGGGATGTGTTATGATTTGTTCCGCTGTTCGAATCCCCAGAAGCCAGGCAGCAAGACCAACATCATAGAAATAAAGTTTGGGCATTTTAACCAATCGCTTATTAAAGTTGACAAAATGAGGGCGCAGAAGAAAAATAAGATAGCTAGCCTCGAGTACGGATATCCAGGATTTGGCAGTATTATGAGTAATGCCGCATTCCGTTGCCA
This sequence comes from Smithella sp., assembly GCA_039679325.1. Taxonomy (GTDB): domain Bacteria; phylum Desulfobacterota; class Syntrophia; order Syntrophales; family Smithellaceae; genus MVRV01. Next base: position 7,214 of record JBDKVD010000109.1, on the reverse strand, counting down.
GCGAAGATAGATTGAGCAACTGTCCGATGCGCCCTGCACAAAGTCTGACAAAACGCTGAAATGTTTCCAATTCATGAATATTAAGCATCTGCCTGACGTCGCGTTCAATGTAGGCCGTGACGTACGCGCTATACCAATTCGCCGGGTTCAATGCGCGATCATAAATTGGCGGATAGCATCCGGTTGAGATCATGTCGTCAATATTTGCCGGCAGTTTGCCCACAGATGCCAGTTCTTTTGTGGTAAAAGGAAGCAACTCAACAAACGCCGTACGCCCGGCAAGAGATTGCGTAATGCCGGACATCAGACCAAACTGTTGGGAACCTGTCAGAATGTAGAGTCCCATTCGGCCGTCCGTATCCACTCGGGTTTGCAGATAGGAAAGAATTTCCGGACAACGCTGAACTTCAGCCAGTACCGCTCCTTTGGGAAAACGGGCTAAAAATGACCGTGGATCATCTTTCGCAGCCTGGCGTAAGTCAGGTTCTTCCAATGAAGCATAAGGCCTGTTTCTAAAGACTGTCCTGGCAAGAGTCGTCTTGCCTGACTGACGAGGTCCAGTTAAAGTAACAACAGGAAATCCGCTAAGCAGATTCCGAATGGTTTTTTCAGCATTTCGACTAATCATAATTATTAATTATAGGTTAGCAGATTTTATGCAATCTGTCAATTGCTTTTACAATTTGCATAACTCGGCACATTCTTATCTTGTCATCATTCCCGAATCGGCGAAGCTGAAATAGTCGTCGCCGCCGATGATGATATGATCGAGAACGCTGATGCCCAGGAGTTTGCCTGCGGCGGTAAGTTCCTGCGTAAACTTTTTATCTTCCAGGCTGGGCGTTATGCTGGCGCTGGGGTGGTTGTGGGCACAGATGATTGCGGCGGCGAATTTTTGCAGGGCGGCATGCATAATTTCCCGCACAATCGGCATGGCCTGATTGACGGTTCCTGTGGCGGCGTCACTGATGTCAATGATGCGATTGTTGCTGTTGAGATAGACGACTTTAAATACTTCCGTTTTGAGGTCGCGCATCTGCGGCATGATGATGCCGACGACATCCCGGGCGGAAGTAATCTTTTGCTGCTCGGGTCTAATTTCGTCCTCGCGGAAACGCCGCCCGATTTCGAGGGCGGCCTGAATTTGCGCGATTTTGGCCGGCCCCAAACCTTTAAAGTCCTTCCATTCGCGTATATCCGTGTGGCTCATGTTGCGGAAGGTGCCGAACTTATCAATAATCCGGCGCGCCAGATCAATCGCGCTCAGACCGGCAACACCAGTGCGCAACAGGATTGCCAGGAGCTCGGAATTACTCAGAGCTCCTGCACCGCGTTTGAGCAGCTTTTCCCTGGGCTGGTCGTCCGCAGGCCAGCTTTTGATGCCTGATGATTTACTCTCTTCAGTCATATGACTTTCTAATCACACTTGATGATCATTTTGTTCATTACACCAGAAGAAGTTTCGTTAATCAAGATATTCTTCCGTGTCGTTCTCCCGGATGACGGAGATGTTTTACGCAGCGCAGATGCCGTATTTGGGAAGTATATCGTGGGACACGGTTATACGGTGAAGCTGCAACGCGTCATGGAAGAGCTTCCAGTTGCTGGTCAGAAATGATTCTTTGTACGTATATTCGAATGTGTCCTTGCTGGTGCCCAGCGCTTCCGCTTTCCAGGATCCTTTTCCATCTTCGGCGTAGGAGATAGTTGCCGGCCCGAAGCTGAATATCCCCTGTTCTATTTTATTGATCCATTCCTGATGGCGATCTTCTCCATCCTCGGTTTTAAGTTCCGTGAACAGTTTTCGAATCTGGTTCATGTCGTTTTCACCAATGCCGGTTACTTCTGCGTCCGGGCTCTTCAGACGGTATCTTTTCATCGCTTTGCAGAGGGCATCCGCGGCTTTGCAAAATTCATCCGTGTTGTTGCGGGGTATCGTCTTCTTATGACCGTTGACATATTCCCATGACAGAAAGGGCATATCCGGAAAAACGTAAGCCTGTCCATGCCCTAATTCCGGAATAGATTTATTAATCAGGTTTATCAGTACATCTTTGAATACATTTGAATGGCCTGATTCAGATATTTTAACGACTTTATTGACATCATGCTTGACGCCTGCAAACCCCTGATGCGCCCAGGTGTCGGCATAAACATGCATGGTGATTCCGAGCCGGTGAAGAGCGTATTTATTGTTCCTGTCTTTGTCCTGATCGAGAATGGCGGCCTTGATCATATCTTTTGCCACCGGGCTGTCGGGAAAACAAATCAACTTGTGAATGAATTTACCCTCAGAGCTTTCGCCGGGGTCGGGACTACCATTGCCGGGCAGAAAATGGAACGGCATCCAGACTTTCTGATTATCGAGCGCATCGAGATTTTTCGGATCAATCGACTTATGAGCGGAGCTGTTTCGTTCATAAAGCGCCTTATTGTCAAAACAGATTATCCCTTGACTTGTGGCGTCGTCCACGTACTGAGCGGCGTAGGCGATTATGTCCGCCTCCTCATGAGGGAATCCGGCGAGCCGCGCTGCAACATAGGTAACTGCATGGTGAAAATCGATCTGCATGATATTCCTCCTTAAAGCTTAATATTGATAGAAAACACCCTGCCGAAAAACACAGGAAACATCACCCGATATATTTTCATGATGCATCCTGAATCAACAGAGATTTATAAGTTTTCCTTAATCTTCACGGAACAAGGTATTTTTGCACTTCCTGCCTGATCTCCGGCGGCATACCCCAGGAGTATTGGCTCAAAAGTGTTTGATACAATTCCTTCCAGGCAGCGTTTTCTTTTGTTTCAAGTAATTCCTTCTTCCTGAGAAGAAGTTGTCTAATCTCGGAAACATTGTGATAATCGGGCCATATCTTCTCGGCTTCCGAAAAGGCCGAAATGGCCGAGGCAACATCCCGGGATATAAGATGTTTAAAACCTATGATTTCCCAATCCCTGGCCGTTCTTGGATTTTTTATATTTGTTTCTTGAGGGGAAGATTGTCCTGATAATTCCCTTTGCGTTTCCGGCATGGTCTGTTGAATATTTTGAATTTCCTTTGCAACTCCTTTTTGTGCGCTTTCAATATCTTTTAAAGCAACAGTGGCCAAATTGCGAACCTTGACGGGATCGGCAGAATTGGCAATGATTTTATTGAAAGAATCTTTCTGGCTGATGAGCTCGTCCTGAAGGGTGCTTTGTAAATTTGAAATTCTATCGCCTACTTCAATGACTCCGCCGATCTTCCATGTGCGGCTCTTTAAGATTTCTTTAAAATCATCTCCCAGCCAGAGTATGCCTGATACAATCAGAACAGGCCATATGAGTATTTTAATTGCTTCAAGTATTAATTCTGTCCGACTTTTCTCGGCCATAATTTATTGCTCCATCAACTTTTCTTCCAACAGATTCTTAGAATATTCTTCCGTTACAATGCAAACACGGCCGGGCTGAAAACAAAAACAGTTTTCCGCCCAGCCGTTTTTTCCGCCAACGATTATACAAAAGCTTCCTTAGCCGCAATCATCAGATTAAGGCATGTTGGTGCTCCTTATGCACAGTGGAATAGGCATGGGTGTATAAAGGAGCGGGTTGCTGACATTGTCGCAATTCTGCTTGCTCATGAGAGCGGGATTGTCTGCGCAAAATCCGCTGGGTTCCATGAGCGAACCGGGTGTGGAGTTTCCGGGAGGATGCCCAAGGCCCAGAGCGTGCCCCAGTTCATGGGCAAGATTGTAAAGGTTGATCGGAAGATTGGTGTCGTAAGTAATAATCTTCGTGTTGGCCGTACCGCCGGAATAACAGACGCCTCCACCGTGAATACCAACCGGATCGCCTATTTCCACAAAGTAGACCTCTACGACATTCGGATCATCGTATGCTGCTTTGATACCGGCTTCCTCGGCGGAGGAAAGGATGCGGTAGTTATCGTTGTCGATATAAACCGGCGGGAGAAAATTGAGTCCTACACAACACCGGTTCCACATTTCAATCGATTTGTCCCGGAGCGTCGGGAAACTGCCGCCGGTCGTCGCTGTCGTCGATCCGCCGAAACATCCTTCAGCCGGTGTGTATCTTACGAATACCGGTTGAATGTTGATGGTTTTCTTTATGTAGAATTTGGGCCAGATGACCACATCAATTATCTTGAATTCGCCGGCCACTGCAGCTATCTCGCCCAGCACCTTTTCTCTGGGTTCCATCTTGAGATTGAGGACTGCACCATTCCTCACCTTTGTGGAGCTTTTGCCGATCTTCGGTTCCGCACCCAGTTTGCAGGTCAGGCTGCCTGCAAATGTTTCGGTGTAGGAACGGTAGTCATCCTTCTCCCGCTCGCCTTCTTTGGGCTGAATGAAACCCTTGATCCGGTCTATAAGGGGGTAATGGACTTCCAGCAGGAATTTGCTTGTGATGACCCGTGTTTTCGGATCATAGGTGCTTTTGGCACTCCCGGGTTTAAGCATCAATGAAAGTGTGCCGCTATCGCCCTGTTTGGTCTTTACGCTCGAACCGACCAACGAAAATGAGCTCAGTTCGAAAGTCATGCTCTTTTCCATAGGCACCATCCGGTAGATTATATCACCGGTGACCGCGGTTCTGGATTGTCCGGCAACCGAAAGATCCTGTTTTGCCAGTTTCATAACCAGCATGCCTGGGTCGGCTTTTTGCGCATTTGCCGTGCCCGTAATTAACAAGAAACAAAGAAGCAACGAAAATAAGACAACTACTTTTCCATGTGCGGTTTTCATAAATCCTCCTTAGTTTTTTAGTATAGATTTATAAAACTGATATCAATTTGTTATTCTTTCACACCTTGAAAATGCCGGTGTTTACCCATTCATTCTTGATGACCGACCACCAGTCTTCAGCCAATCCGTTTTTGACATACTCATAGGGCAACCAGCCATATCCTTCTTCGCCCCATCCTGTTCCCCATGAATTCCTGATCAAAAGTGCGCCGGTAGTTTCAATACCATTTTTATTGGTATTATTAATCTTCAGTTTGTCGTCATACCCAACGGCAACGATGGCATGGCCTCCCTCTATTCTTTCCCCGGCGGTCGGGTAAGGAATTTTTCCACCATTATCATCGGCCTGAGCGATCGACGTATAGACCGTAAAACCAAACATGGACGGAAGACCGGCAGCCAGGTTTGATTTAATCCGGTTGAGCAGAACAGCGGGAGAAGTTCCGGGTGGGTCGAGGCGATAATATTTGATCGCCCGATAGTTCTGGGCAAACCCGTAACAGAAGGCAGGCGGTTCGACATCGAAATCCTTGGTTTTATAAGGCCAGTATTCTTCCGGCGGGATGCCGAAAAGGACCAATGCCCCCATCGTTGAGCGCAGGTAGGCGCCCGTGTCGCCCGTTTCCTTCATCAGGTTGCGCGTAACCTTGTAGAGAAACAGCCGCGAAGCGTCAATATGTACCCCTAATGCCCGTCTTTCGAAATACTCGACAAGAGCAACCCCGGCATTGGCGGTGCACGAACCAAGATCCTCCTGATCCTCAATTGGAGGACACCAATCTCTCAAATCTTTTTGCAGGGGGAGTTTCTTACTCGACGCCTCACTCAACCCCATTTTACCGAACATGGTCTTGATGGATTCGGTCTGCCCAAAGGTTTTCATTTTTAGACTTACATTGTCGTTTTCCGCAGTATTGTCCCTGAAATCAGGATAATCCGGACGCCACCCCATTTTTCTTTTTAATTTTGTTTCAGCCATACATCTGCCCCCTTTCTTATTTTTCAGTAAGGAAATAAAAAAGACCTCAATATACCTAAAGATATAAATATATATATTTAATGCGAAAAGACCATATACCTCGTAATTTATTTATTTATAGCAAAAGTTATAGCTTCATAGGGCATCTGTGGCGTCTGATCGATCCACTTGGACAAAACATAATTATTAATTTTATTTTTACGCTGATTATGCTAATTTAATCAAATATAAAGGTTTGTTTTCACCGGATGCAGTTTTGGAATTTCCTGATTTTCAAAGGAGTACCGAGCCGATGACGGAGGAAAAAAGCACAATCCTTTTATATAAGAGAGAACCCCTTTCTCCCCGGCTCGAATTACGTAAGGGGGGCATCATAAAATGCTGAGCCACAGGAATGTTATTGAAAAAATCCTGACATCCGCCGGAATTACCGTCAACGGCAGCAATCCATGGGATATTCAAGTCAAAGATGAGCGAACCTTTTCGCAGGTGCTCAAGAGCAAGAATATGGGCCTGGGCGAGACCTACATGGCAGGCTGGTGGGACTGCGAGCGGCTGGATGAATTCATCTGCCGGGTATTGAAATCCCGAATCGATACGAAAATAAAGGAACGATATGAATTTCTCATCAATTCGTTATCCGCTGCTATTTTCAACATGCAGTCCCAAAAACGTTCCCGCATGGTTGTCGAACAACACTATAATCTTGACAATGATCTGTTCATGTCTTTTCTGGACCCATACAATCAATACAGTTGCGCCTATTTTGACGGCACACAAGACTTAAACGACGCCCAGATCAAAAAAATGGATCTGATCTGTAAAAAAATTAATCTTCATCAAAGCGATCACGTACTGGACATCGGCTGCGGCTGGGGAGGTCTCGCCGGATACATGTCAAAACATTACGGTTGCACTGTAACCGCCGTCAACATAGCGGATGAACAGATTCGCCATGCCCAAATTTTCTGTAAAAACCTGCCGGTGAATATACTTTCTTGCGATTACCGCGATATCCAGGGCACTTTTGATAAAATCGTTTCCGTGGGCATGTTTGAACACGTCGGCCAGAAGAACTACCAAACCTTCATGAAGACTGCCCACCGCTGTCTCAAAGACAATGGCATTTTTCTGCTGCATACAATCGGCGGCAACGACTCCGCCATCAAATGCGACCCGTGGATAAACAAATATATCTTCCCCAACGGAATGCTGCCGAGTATTGCTCAGATAAGCAAAGCCATAGAAGGGCTCTTCGTTATGGAGGACTTGCACAACCTGGGGCCTCACTACGAGAAGACCCTGCTGGCCTGGCATGAAAATTTTCAAAAAGCCTGGGACAAATTAAAAAGTAAATATGATGAGAAGTTCAAACGGATGTGGGATTATTATTTGTTGTCCTGTGCCGGAGCTTTCCGTGCCCGGGATATCCAACTCTGGCAGATTGTCCTTACCCGATACGGGGCTTCTCAGCCTCAATGCCG
>JBDKVD010000108.1:0-5557 GCA_039679325.1 Smithella sp. | reverse complement strand
CCATGTTTTATATCCTTAATTAATCTTTTACAAAATCATATCCGGCGGCAAAAGCCTTCCTATTAATTTCAACTGCCGCTTTTTTCCTGCTGCCCATAACGGTTTCGAGACTCTTTAAGTAAATATCGACCGGAACAAGTCCTGTTTTTTTAATGAACGCGCCCATCATAATGACATTGGCCACCCTGATATTTCCCATGTCCTGGGCCATTTTGCCGCAGGGGACGGCATAAACTTTAACATCCTGGCGGCTGGGACGGTCCTCTACTATGGAAGAATTTAAAAAAATTAATCCGCCGTGAATAACTTTATTTTGAAATGTAATCAGAGACGGAGAATTCATGACCACCAGGTTGTCCGGTTCCGATGATATGGGAGAAGTAATTTCTTCATCCGCAATGGCGACGGTGCAATTGGCGGTTCCGCCGCGAACTTCAGCTCCGTAAGCAGGTAGATAGGTAACGTGATAACCCTTGCTCATGGCACTGTGAGCCAGACTGTAACCCATCATCAAAACACCCTGACCGCCAAATCCGGAAAAAATAGTTTTCGTCATCATGATGCGGCCTCCGCAGGTTTTTTTGCGGTATCCGTATTATCCTTGAAAACACCAAGCGGAAATTCCTTGCTCATTACTTCATCTATCCATTTACAGGCGGCCACGGGGGCCATTTTCCAGTTAGTCGGACATGGCGATAGAATCTCGACCAGGGAAAACCCCAATCCGTCCATCTGACATTGGAAAGCTTTTTTTATGGCTTTTTTAGCTTTATTAACACCGGCCGGTGAATTGACAGTCACTCTTTCTATGTAAGTTGAGCCTTTAAGCTGGGAAAACGTTTCACTTACTTTAACCGGATAGCCGTCCAGTGTTTTATTGCGACCGGCGGGAGAGGTTGTTGTTTTCTGATCCAGCATTGTCGTCGGCGCCATTTGACCGCCTGTCATACCGTAAACTGCATTATTAATAAAAATTACGGTGATATTTTCACCGCGGTTAGCTGCATGAAAGCTTTCAGACAAGCCTATAGCCGCCAGATCACCGTCACCCTGATAAGAAAAAACAACACGATCCGGCAGTACGCGCTTGATTCCCGTAGCTGTTGCCGGGCCGCGCCCGTGTTGTGCTTCAATCATGTCAACATCGAAATAAAAGTAAGCTAATACGGCGCAACCGGCAGGAGGAACACCAATAGTAATTCCTCGTATCCCCATCTCATCAATAACCTCGCAGATAAGCCTGTGCGAAATACTGTGACCGCATCCGGGGCAGTAGTGAAAAAGCGTTTCTTTTAAACTTTCCGGCCGACTGAATACTTTTTTTGCCATATTATTTTGTTCCTAATCGTCAGGTTTCGTGTTAATCTTCTTTATCGTAATGCCGGGCAATCACGTTGGCTAACTCTGCCGGCGTGGGTACGACACCGCCCGGGCGGCCATGAAATTCAATATTTGCATAACCCTGGAGCGCGAGCCGCACATCTTCGAGCATCTGTCCGGTACTCAATTCAAAAACCAGATATTTTTTTACTTTTTTCGATAATGCCCGAAGCTTTAATTCCGGAAAAGGCCAAAGGGTGATCGGACGGAAAAGTCCTACTTTCATCCCGTTTTCCCGCAGGCGTTTGATTGCTCCCTTCGCGACGCGGGCAGCGGTGCCGTATGCAACAATAACTAATTCGGCATCTTCCGTTTTATATTCTTCATGGAGAGTTTCATTTTCAATAATAGCCTGATATTTACGTACCAGTTTCCAGTTGTGTTCTTCCATCTCTATGGCATCGAGGATCAGGCCGCGGATGAACTTGCTTTTACCGGCGCCACAGCCTCTCAGCATGAATTTTTCACTGTATTGCCGCGGCTTTGGTTTTTTAAAGACAACGGGTTCCATCATCTGTCCCATCATGCCGTCGGCCAGAATCATGACCGGATTACGATATTTATCCGACAGATCGAAAGCTTTCATGGTTAAATCGGCCAATTCCTGGCAGGTAGCGGGGCCGTAAACAATTGTCCGGTAATCGCCATGCCCTCCACCGCGGGTTGCCTGAAAATAATCTCCCTGGGAGGGACGGATATTACCCAGCCCGGGACCGCCGCGCATAATATTGACAATGATACCGGGAATTTCACAGGCGGCCATGGAAGAAATGCCTTCCTGTTTTAACGAAATGCCGGGGCTGGAAGATGAAGTCATTACTCTGGCACCGGCGATGCTGGCGCCGATGATCATGTGAATGGCGGCAAGTTCACTTTCCGACTGAATAAAGACGCCACCTTCCACGCTACGCATGTGTTCCGCCATGTATTCAATGAGCTCATTTTGGGGAGTTATCGGATAGCCGGCATAAAAACGGCATCCGGCACGTATTGCCGCTTCTGCGATAATATTGTTTCCGGACATCAATACTTTATTCACGGTATACCTCGATAGCCACTTCCGGGCACATAATGGCGCATAACGTGCAGCCGGTGCATTCCTTTCCCTCGGCTGTGGCTACAGGATGGTAGCCGCGGGAGTTATATTCATCCGTGGGAACAATACACCCTTTGGGGCAGGCATAAATGCAAAGGTGGCATTCCTTGCAAAATTCTTTATTTATTTTAATGTAGCCTTTCAAAATCAATCTCCAAAACAGTTTTAAACCGGCATGTTAATCGCAAATTCAAGGTTCGATATCTTGCTCATTGTGAGAGGAAAGTCAAGGGAAAATAAAAAAAAGCTGAAGGAGTTTAGGCTGAAGGAAGAAAGGAATGATTTTCCTCTTAACCCTCAGTCTTCAGTCTTCGGTCCGATCTCATATCTTTGCAATTTGAAATCCTTCCAGTTTTACGGCTACCGAACGTTGCATAAGTTCAATAGAGATGACAAAAAGCTCTTTTTCCATAATACTGGTAGTTACAATACCTTCGATTCCGGCAAAGGGACCGTCAATGATTTTTGCCGCTTCACCTACCTGAGGATATTGCAGCGAAAAAACTTCCACCTTTTTACTTAGAAGACGCTGTATCGCTTCAATCTTACTGTTCGGCACCGCTATTGGTTCAGAATTTTCTTTTTTGCCGAGAATGCGCACTACGCCGAATGTTTTCAGAATGGATACTTTTACTTCATTAGTCAGGTCCGGGGATTCCACAAAAAGATAGCCGGGAAAAAGAGGAACGAATATTTTCTTTTTCCGGTCTTTTCTCTTGCTCCAGACTTCCATCTCGGGTAAAAAAGTTACCATACCTTTTTGTGATAGGCCGGTATTTGCTTTGTATTCATGGCGGCTTCTTGTACTTACGGCATACCAGGGCATAAAACTTCCATTGACGACCTCGTAAAAAGGCCGGATGCTGCGTTGCGCTTCATCCTGCGTCACTGCGGAGTACGTTAAGTACGCCTCATGCCCCAGGATTCACGCGCCTTGCCTGCGGCATTTTTACGAGGTCGTTCATTAATTTTAATGTGTGCTTTCCTATAATAACTGAATTTATTTTGCAATGGGGATTTAATGAAGCTTCTACGTATCACGGGAATTAAGCTTGTTTTGGATGAAAGCGAAGAGCAGTTGATCCCCAAAGCAGCTGCAATTTTGACGGTTGCGCCAAAAGATTTAATTAATTTTGAAATTATCAAAAAAGCCGTTGACGCCAGGCGAAACAAACCGCCGCATTTTGTATATGTTGTTCAAGCGGCTCTTGCCGATAATTTCCAATTACCCCCAAAGATCGCAGACGGGATTCAGATCCTTGAGATCGAAAATAAAATACCGGAGCCGCTTTTCCCCCGAAAAATTGTATCCGAACTTCCAGCCGTTGTTGCGGGCAGTGGCCCGGCCGGTCTCTTTGCCGCTTATGTGCTGGCCGCAAGAGGGCTTCCCGTGACACTTCTGGAAAGAGGTACCTCGATAGAAAAACGAAAAGCAGATGTAAAGATGTTTTGGGAAAAAGGCATTCTCAATTCCGAAAGTAACGCCCTGTTTGGCGAGGGAGGCGCAGGAACCTTCTCCGACGGCAAACTGACCAGCAGGAGCAAGAACCCTTATTCTTTCTGGGTAAAAAAGATTTTTGCCGAAATGGGAGCGCCGTCCGCCATCCTGACCGATGCCAAACCCCACATAGGCACGGATCGACTGGAAAAAGTGATCATCAATTTACGCAATAAACTTGTTTCCATGGGATGTGCAATCAGATTTGAAGCAAAGGTAACTGATTTTGTAGTCAGGCAGGGCAAACTGGCTGCCATTATTGTCAATGACGGGGAAGAAATTAAAACCGGTCAATTGGTCCTGGCCATCGGTCAGAGCGCCGATGATACATACGGAAAGTTACGGGAAAGAGGCGTTGGAATGGAAGCCAAGCCGTTTGCCATGGGGCTGCGCGTGGAGCATCCGCAGGAATTGATTAATTCCGTTCAATACGGAAAATGGTCCGGTCATTCCAAACTTCCTCCGGCGGAGTATTTTGTGACAGCGGCAGTTCCCGGTTTAAACCGGTCCGTTTATACTTTTTGCATGTGCCCGGGCGGCAAGGTAATCGGCTGCAGCGCGTTTCCCGGTTATGTTTTAACAAACGGTATGAGCAACTGCCTGCGCGACGGCAAATTTGCCAACAGTGCAGTAGTTGTCAATGTCCGGGTTGATGATTTTGCTCTGTCCGGAGAGCCCCTGTCCGGCCTTGAATTTCGTGCCCGGTGGGAAAAGAAGGCTTTTGAGGCAGGGGGCGGCAACTACTATGCCCCGGCGCAAAGACTTACTGATTTTCTGAAAAAGCAACCGGCAGAGCGCACCGGGCCGACAAGCTTTCGTCCCGGCACAAAGCCTGCGGTGCTTGACGATGTACTTCCGGCATTTGTCGCCGATGCACTGAGAGCCGGTCTTTATGAATTCAACAAAAAAATGCCGGGATTCGTTACGGAGGAAGCCAATCTGATCGGGGTGGAAACCAGAACATCCGCCCCTGTCCGTATCTGCCGCGGGAGTGACGGCCAGAGTGAAACTGTCAAAGGTCTTTATCCCTGCGGTGAAGGTTCCGGTTATGCGGGAGGAATTATCAGTTCAGCCCTGGACGGAATAAAGGCGGCGGAGAATTTAATAAACAACTTGGTATAAAATCCGTCTTTAGTTTTCCGACAACCTCGTAAAATACCCTGAAGGGCACGCGAGGTCGCAGGCAAGGCGCGCGAATCCTGAGGAATGAGGCGTACTTGTCGTACGCCGCAGTAATTCCATTTCTAAATCAAGCGCTATCTTTGTTGGCGTCGTCGTCTGCTTCCTCAACGTATGTATAATACGCCTCGTCGCCTCCTCCTAGCCGCCGCGATATCATCATTGATTTAGAAATGGAATAAGCCTGCCCCGTGCTTGACACGGGGAGGGATGAAACGCAAAACAGCATCCGGCCGTTTTACGAGGTTGTCACTGTCTGCAACCGGCCAGGCATCTAGCCAGATCATTTACCATTTCCTGACCATGCTGATAGCGTTCATTGCGGTTTTTGGCCAGGGCTTTTTCCAAGACGACAACACAATCATCGTGAATCTGTGGAGATAGTTCCTTTACCGGTTTGGGGT
>JBDKVD010000107.1:0-19371 GCA_039679325.1 Smithella sp. | reverse complement strand
CGTTGACGGCAACTCCGCCGCAGATATAATGGGCCGCCGGAACGACGGGAATTGGATCTTTACTTATATCAATGCCGAATTCCAGGCACTTGTTGAAAATATTAGGAAAACGATTGATGAGGAAATCACGGTCGTGATGAGTGATATCCAGTAGAACATATTCATCTCCCGATTTCTTTATTTCTGCGTCGATAGCTCTGGCCACGATATCACGGGGCGCCAGACTTTTCATAGCGTGATATTTATCCATGAAAGGGGTGCCGTTTTTCAGTTTTAAAATTCCGCCTTCGCCCCGTACTGCCTCACTGATGAGAAATGATTTGGCATCCGGGTGATAAAGACAGGTGGGATGGAATTGGATGAACTCCATGTTGGCGATTTTTGCACCGGCGCGATAAGCCATGGCTATGCCGTCGCCGGTGGCGATATCCGGGTTGGTCGTAATTAAATAAACTTTGCCGGCTCCACCTGTGGAGAGAATCGTATATTTGGCGCGATAGGTGTGTATTTCGTTGTTGTTAATATCCAGAACGTAGGCGCCAAGACAAGACACGGGCTTACCCGAGGAGGTCTTTTCCGTAATCAAATCGATGCCGATGTGGTTCTCGTAAATACAGACGTTGGGCAGTGTAGCTACTTTTTCATGCAGAGCACGTTCAATTTCCCGGCCGGTAAGATCTTTGGAATGCAGTATTCTTCGGTGGGAATGACCTCCTTCGCGACCTAAATCATAAAGATATGGCGGCGCTTCCACCTTGGTAAATTCGACTCCCCATTCGATGAGCTCGGCGATACGATCCGGAGCCTCCCGGACAATGAATTCCACGACTTCTTTTTTACAAAGTCCGGCGCCGCAAATCAGAGTATCGTTGATATGTTCGGCGAAACTGTCGGTTTTATCGGTAACGGCGGCAATGCCGCCCTGGGCAGAGTTTGTATTGGACTCTGATTTTTCTTTTTTAGTGACAAGGGCGACGCTGCCCAAAGTTGCTGCTTTAATGGCGAGACTCAATCCTGCAATACCACTGCCTAAAATTAAAAAATCCGTCTTAAATTCCATGAATGTAGTATCCTCAATATTGACGTTCGCGGCAAAAGAGTGTTTACAAATTCAATGGTCTTTTATATATGTTATTATTCTTTTTGGCAAAGAAATAATTAGAAAATAAAAAATTGGAAATGGAAAATTAATGCTTGTTTTAGGAATTGAATCATCTTGCGATGAAACGGCGGCGGCGGTAATTTCCCGAGGGAAGTTATTATCCAGCGTCGTAGCTTCGCAAATCAAAGATCACAGTAAATACGGCGGCGTGGTACCGGAAATTGCTTCACGCAAACATATCGAAGCGATAAATATGGTACTGCAGGAAGCGTTGGATGATGCTCAGGTGACGATCAAAGAAATCGAGGGCATTGCCGTAACCCGGGGTCCCGGACTTATAGGCTCACTGTTAATCGGTTTGTCTACTGCCAAGGCTCTGGCCTATGCTTTAAGTATTCCGCTGGTCGGGGTCAATCATCTGGAAGGACATATTGCCGCATCCTTTCTTGCCGAAAGGACTCCGGCGTTTCCTTTTATTGCTCTGATTGTATCCGGCGGTCATACAAATATTTATCTGGTTAAAAACTATCATGAATTTGATCTGTTGGGCCAAACAAGGGACGATGCCGCCGGTGAGGCTTTTGATAAAGCGGCAAAGCTGCTTAATCTGGGATACCCCGGTGGAGTCGTAATTGATAAATTGGCCAAGCAGGGTAATCCACAGGCGGTAGCTTTTCCCCGTCCTATGAAAGATTCTCCGGATTTCAGCTTCAGCGGATTAAAAACTTCACTGCTGACGATGCTGAAGAAACGCGGTTGTGATTTTGAAGAAAGTCAGTTGCCGGACGTAGTGGCAAGTTATCAGGAAGCAATAGTAGATGTATTGGTGGAAAAAACAATTCAGGCCGCCAGGGTCAATGGTATTGATCGAATCGTAGTTTGCGGAGGTGTCGCCGCCAATGGAAGGCTTCGTGAAAAATTTACTGCAGCCGCAGGCAATGCCAATATTGAATTGTTTATTCCGCCGGTTATTTTATGTACCGATAATGCCGCGATGATTGCCGCCATCGGGGAGATTATGTTAATCAATGGCCGCAGTGATTCTCTGGATTTGAATGCAGTTTCACGCTGGCCGTTGGCGTAATTTTATGACTTACACACCCAAGGATGTAATTAAATATTACGATATTAAGCCTCGCAGAAAATTAAGCCAATCTTTTCTTCTGGATCAGAATGTAATAAAAAGAATCGTTGCCACAGCCGGAATATCTGCCGAAGATATTGTGGTGGAGATTGGCGCCGGCATTGGAGTCTTAACAGAAGAACTGGCGCAAAAATGCCGGAAAATTATAGCAGTGGAATTAGATGAAAACCTGGTTGAAGTATTGAAGGATAAGCTGGCCGTTTATAATAATGTGGAAATCTATTCCGGTGATGTATTGAAATATGATTTCGATTCAGTATCATGCACATACAATTGTAAAATTAAAGTAATAGGTAACATACCTTACAATATATCAAGTCCAGTGATTTTCCGTTTGTTAAACTTCCGTTTGGCAATTGATGATTTTATTTTGATGCTGCAAAAAGAAGTAGTTGAGCGCTTGGTGGCCAAGCCGAACAATAAGAGTTATGGAGTACCTTCCGTACTTTTACAGATGTTCGCGTCAGTGGAAAAAGTATTTGATGTTCCGGCTGCATGTTTTTACCCGAAACCTAAAGTAGAATCGGCGGTAATGAAAGGGACTTTTTTAAAGAAACCTGCCGTCGAGTTGTCCAGTGAAGTTTTATTTACGCAATTAGTAAAGGCGGCCTTTGCCCAGCGCCGAAAGATGTTAATAAATAACTTGAAGAATTCAAGTATGATGAATGATATCGGAGAAAATGTACTGAAAGATATTCTTGTCTCCGCCGGGATTGACGGCAGGCGCCGGGGAGAAACACTTTCCGTTGCGGAATATGGGCGCTTAAGTAATCTGCTTCAAAAAGCAATTGACTAACTAATATTGAAATATTAAGGCTAATCGGTAGTATTAGAAATAACACTTAAAGACTTAATTCATTATGAAAAATAAATTATTATATATTCAAACATTTGGCTGTCAGATGAATGTTCATGACTCTGAACAAATGGCGGCCCTGCTGGCAGATTTCGGTTATAAAACGACCGACAACCTGATACTGGCGGATTTAGTACTCGTGAATACCTGTTCGATCAGGGAAAAGGCGGCGCAGAAGGTCTATAGTGAGCTGGGCAGAATAGGTTTACTCAAAAAGAAAAATCCCGACTTGATAATTGGTGTGGGTGGTTGTTTGGCGCAGCATTTAGGAAGTAAATTTCACAAAAAGATACAGCATCTCGATTTTGTTTTCGGGACGCATAATATCCATCGTTTGCCGGAGATGGTGGCCGCCGTAAGAAAAAAAAGAGAAAAAATTACTCAAATTGATTTTTATAAGTCGTGTAATTCCATCGGCATCTATGCTCCACCGGCGAATGGTGCGATGAGTGCGTTTGTCAGTATTATGCAGGGATGCAATAATTTCTGTGCATATTGTGTGGTTCCCTATTTACGCGGTCGTGAAATGAGTCGGTCGCCGGAAGACATTATCGAAGAAATAACGAAACTGGCCCGCGACGGCATTAAAGAAGTGACCCTTTTGGGGCAAAATGTTAATTCCTATGGAAATACGCTGGAAAAACATATTAAGTTTGCGGAACTTATAAGGGAAATAGGCAGGGTGGCCGGTATTGAACGCATTCGCTTTACCACGTCGCATCCCCGCGATTTATCGGAAGAGCTGATTAATTGCTTTGCCGATGAGAAAAAGTTATGTGAACACATACATCTGCCGGTGCAATCGGGTTCAAACAGAATTTTACGGTTAATGAACCGGGGGTATTCCATCGAAGATTATCTGAAAAAGGTTGATCGTCTGCGTCGGGCATGTCCAGGCATAAGTATAACTTCGGATATCATCGTCGGCTTTCCGGGAGAAACCGAGAAAGATTATCAAGAAACCATTGACATGATGGAAAAAATCAGGTTTGATTCTACGTTTTCATTTAAGTATTCGGAAAGGAAAGGTACTGCCGCCGAGAGCCTGGAAGGGAAAATAAGCGAGACTGAAAAACAACAGCGGTTGAAGTATCTGCAGGATCTTCAGAACAGGCACACAATGCAAAAAAATATGGAATTGGAAGGAAGCATCCAGAAAGTATTGATTGAAGGAAGAAGCAAAAATTCCGAACATGATTTGATGGGGCGCACCAGTTCCTGGAGGATAGTAAATTTTAATGGAAATCAAGAGATAATTGGTAAATTGATGGATGTAAAAATTACAAAATCATATTTACATTCATTGCGTGGTAAATTGACTGAGGAGGTTGGGGATGTTCATTGAAATGAAAGTATCGGGGTTGACCATTGATCCCATTACTAATACGCCCATTGTAATATTGAAAGATTTGCGGGAAAATAAGGCAATACCAATCTGGATCGGTCTTTTCGAGGCCAGCGCCATTGCTACGGAATTGGAGAAAATTGTCTTTTCCCGACCAATGACTCATGATTTATTCAATGAATGTTTAAAAGTGTTAAATGTGACGGTGAATAAAATTGAAATAGGCGACATTCGTAACAATACTTTTTATGCCAATATTTATTTAATGCGGGAAGGCGAGAGTTTTACCGTCGATGCACGCCCGAGTGATGCCATTGCCCTGGCATTGCGCGCCCACGCGCCGATATTTGTTGAAGAAAATGTTATAGAAAAATCACGTAATGTTGATTTCGGCATCAAAATAACCGATCTGGATCAATTAAAGGAAGATAAGATAAAAGAATATTTAGAAAATCTGTCGGCGGAAGATTTCGGCAAGTATAAGATGTAAATTATATGAATGATCTGATTCGTGATTTTCAGACTTACTTATCCACGGAACGAAATGTTTCTGAGCATACCCGGATGGCCTATATAGGAGATGTGAAAGAATTTACCGAATTCCTCCAAAAAAATAATTTTATCAAAAGTTGCGATGGAATTTTAAACGTCCAAACGGAGACTGTTCGGGCATATTTGGGATATCTTTTCCGGCAAAAAGTAAAGAAAGTTACAGTTAACCGGAAAGTATCCTCATTGAGATCTTTTTATAAATTTTTGATCCGCAGCGGTAAAATAAAAAATAATCCGGCGGGAATGATCCAGTCATCGAAGACAGAAAAATATATGCCTAATTTTTTGTCAGTCGATGAAGTGTTTGAGTTATTGGATGCCCAGAAGGATTCTTCAATACCGGGATTGCGTACTCGGGCTATGCTGGAATTATTTTATTCATCCGGTTTGCGTCTGGGCGAATTGGCGGGACTAAATGTCATGGATCTGGACTTTGATCAGGCTCTGGTTAAAGTGCGGGGGAAGGGAAGAAAAGAAAGAATAGTGCCTGTTGGCGCTCCGGCCCGCAAAGTTTTGCAGGAATATTTGGCAAAAACAAAAGAAGTCAGAAAAAAAGCCGATGCGGATATTTTTAACAGTCCTCTTTTTTTAAATTTAAGGGGAGCGAGAATTACGGTGCGCAGCATCGCCCGTATAGTTGATGACGCGACAAAGAAAAGCGGAATAGGCCGAAAAATCAGCCCGCATGCTCTGCGGCATACATTTGCCACACATCTGTTAAATGCCGGAGCTGATTTACGTTCAATCCAGGAATTACTGGGGCACGAGAGCCTTTCGACAACGCAAAAGTATACGGCGGTTAACATCAACCGCATGATGGAAATTTACGATAAAGCACATCCGCGTGCTAAAAATAAATGAGACTTGGCTTATTGCAAGGCGTCAGCCGCAGCAAAAAGCCTTAGTCGAATTTATCCCGTGCCGTGAAGCGATACACGGGATCCAGAATAAGGGTACTTGGCTTATTGCAAGGCGTCAGCCGCAGCAAAAAGTCTTAGCCGAATTTATCCCGTGCCGCGAAGTGATACACGGGATCCAGAATAAGGGTACTTGGCTTATTGCAAGGCATTAGCCGCAGCAAAAAGCCTTAGTCGAATTTATCCCGTGCCGCGAAGCGATACACGGGATCCAGAGATTAAATGGAGAAGAAAATTGAAAATTCGAGGAACAACAATATTAGCTGTAAAAAAAGATAATAAAGTAACAGTGGCCGGCGATGGTCAGGTGACACTGGATACTACCATTTTGAAACATGGTGCTCGTAAGGTGCGCAGACTTTATAATAATGAGGTTATCGTCGGTTTTGCCGGAGCAACCGCCGATGCCTTTACGCTGTTTGATCGTTTTGACCAGAAGCTGGAGCAATACAATGGTAATTTGCTGAGGGCGGCAGTGGAACTGACCAAAGACTGGCGTACCGACCGTGTCCTGAGGCATCTGGAGGCATTGATGATAGCCGTAAGCAGCGACTATTCTCTCATCATTTCCGGTAATGGCGACGTCATTGAATCCGATGATGACGTCATGGCTATCGGCTCCGGTGGACCTTATGCGCAGGCCGCCGCGAGAGCCCTGGTTCGTCATACGAATTTATCTTCAACCGAAATTGCCCAGGAAGCAATGAAAATAGCGGCGGAAGTATGTATCTATACTAATGATCGTATAACCCTGGAAGAGCTTGAAGTTGACGGAGAAAAAACAAAAGACAAAAAAAAGAAGCAAAGTTAAGGAGCTTGTATAAAATATGTCCAATAATGGATTAACTCCCCGGGAGATAGTCGAAAAACTTGATCGGCATATCATCGGCCAGGCGGATGCGAAAAGGGCTGTCGCTATTGCCCTGCGGAACAGATGGCGCAGACAGAATGTGTCGGAAGAGCTGGCCGATGAAATTTCTCCAAAAAATATTATAATGATCGGTCCCACAGGTGTTGGAAAAACAGAGATTGCCCGCAGGTTGGCGAAGCTGGACAATTCTCCCTTTTTGAAAGTAGAAGCTTCCAAATTTACGGAAGTAGGATATGTCGGCCGCGATGTCGAATCTATGGTTCGTGATCTCGTTGAGCTTTCCATAAATATGGTGAAATCGGAGGAGCAGGAAAATGTCCAGGTGAAGGCGGCGGAAATTGCCGAGGAAAGATTGCTTGATTTATTGCTTCCGGCAAAGCCTGCTGAAAAAAAGATAGATGATATGCTGACAAATGCGGAAGACAGTGAAGAAGATATCCGCATGACGGAAGACCAGATAAGAAAAGCTGATGCGACCAGAGAAAAATTGAGAAAGTTGTTCAGAGACGGCAAACTGGACAACCGGGTGGTGGAATTGGAGATTGCGGAACCCAGAAACGGCCCCATGATAGAAATATTTTCCGCCGTGGGTATGGAGGATATGGGACTCAACCTGAAAGATATGCTGGGTAACGCCTTCCCGCAGAAAAAGAAGAGAAGAACCGTCAAAGTGCCTGAGGCTCTCGAGATACTGACGGAAGAAGAAGCGCAGAAGTTAATTGACATGGATAAAGTTCACAGGATTGCCCTGGAAAGAGTAGAGCAATCGGGAATTGTCTTTCTGGATGAGATTGATAAAATTGTCGGCAGTGATTCGGCGCACGGTCCGGATGTTTCCAGGGAAGGCGTGCAGAGAGATTTGCTGCCGATTGTAGAAGGCTCCAGTGTCAATACACGTTATGGAATGGTAAGAACGGATCATATTCTCTTCATTGCCGCCGGAGCGTTTTCCGCTTCCAAGCCTTCCGACCTGATTCCGGAACTGCAGGGAAGGTTTCCTATCCGGGTGGAACTGGATTCGTTGGGGAAAGAAGAATTCATCCGCATATTGACCGAACCTAAAAACGCCTTAGTCAAGCAGTATATCGAGATGATGGCAACTGAAGGAATACAATTAAAATTTACCGAGGAAGCCATTGCGGAAATCGCCGAAGTCGCCACGCAGGTCAATGAGAAAACGGAAAACATTGGAGCACGCAGGCTCTATACGATAATGGAAACACTGCTGGACGATATTTCTTTTGATGCGCCGGATCTGGAAGAAAAAGAAATAACGATTGACGAAAAATACGTGGAAGATAAGCTCGACGAGATAGTCGAGGATGAGGATCTAAGCAGATACATCCTATAATGGGGTAAAAAATGGAACATATTTTCAATTCTATGGAAAGGGCGGACATTCTTCTCGAGGCGCTGCCTTATATTCAACGTTTTTATAATAAAACAATCGTTATCAAATATGGCGGTCATGCCATGATCGACGACGAGTTAAAAGATAAATTTGCCCAGGACGTTGTTATGATGAAATACATCGGGATCAATCCCGTTGTAGTTCATGGCGGTGGCCCTCAAATCGGCGGTATTTTAAAAAAATTTGGTAAAGAATCAAAATTCATCCAGGGCATGAGGGTGACTGATGAAGAAACCATGGATATTGTGGAAATGGTTTTAGCCGGTATGGTGAATAAGGAAATTGTCGGCTTGATCAATCGCCATGGCGGCAATGCCGTAGGATTAAGCGGCAAGGATGGAAACCTCGTTATCGCAGAAAAGTATTTTTTAAGTGATGAAAAGGCCAAAAATACTCCACCGGAAATTATAGATATCGGTTTGGTGGGAAAAGTAAAAAGCATAAATTCCAAATTGATTGCCACTTTGACGCAAAACAGTTTTATTCCTGTAATAGCACCTACAGGGATTGGCGAGAATGGTGAAACATATAACATCAACGCCGATATCGTGGCCGGAGAAGTGGCGGCGGCACTGCAGGCGGAAAAACTGCTGCTTCTCACGGATGTCCAGGGCATTTTGGATAAAGATAAAAAACTCATCAACACCATGAGCGATCAGGAAGCTCGAGAATTGATTGAGCAGGGCGTGATCGAAGGAGGTATGTTTCCCAAAGTTAAGTGCTGTTTAAAGGCGCTTAAGGGAGGAGTAAGAAAGGCTCATGTTGTCGACGGACGTCTTAAGCATGCCATCCTGCTGGAAGTGTTTACGGACAAGGGGATTGGGACGGAAATAGTTTTGTGAGGCTGACTTCGTAAAAAAACCCATATGCTGCGTTGCGCTTCATCCTTCGTCACTGCGTTCTACGTAAAAGTAGTCCTCATTCCTCATGATTCGCGCGCCTTGCCTCTGGAGCTTTTTATGAAGTCAGAAAAGTGATTGGGAGTAAATTAAATGAACGAAAAAGAATTAATGGCGTTAGCCGATGAAAATATAATGAATACCTATAAACGATTTCCCATTGTCCTCGTCAAAGGTTCGGGACAGAAAGTATGGGATGTCAATGGTAAGGAATATCTTGATTTTGTATCCGGGATTGCCGTGTGCAGTCTGGGGCACTCGCATCCGAAAGTAGTCGCGGCGATAAAAGAACAGGTTGAACAGCTGACCCATGTTTCCAATTTATATTACACCGAACCGCAGGCCCTCCTGGCGAAACTGCTCGTGGATAATTCTTTTGCCGACAAAGTATTTTTTTGCAACAGCGGGGCGGAAGCAAACGAAGCGGCAATAAAACTGGCGCGCAAATACGCCCATGAAAATTTAGGCGACGGGAAATTTGAATTAATTACCATGAAAGATTCTTTTCACGGCCGGACGATGGCAACAATCACGGCTACCGGTCAGGAAAAGTTTCAATTCGGTTTTACTCCATTGCTTGAAGGGTTTACTTATGTTCCCTTCAATGATTTGCAGGCATTGGAAGCGGCGATTACCGAGAAAACATGCGGTGTAATGGTGGAACCGATTCAGGGAGAAGGCGGAGTCAATGTTCCCGATACAAACTATCTGGCTGAAGTGCGTAAGATGTGTGACCGGCATAATATTCTGCTCATTCTCGATGAAGTGCAGACGGGCATCGGCCGTACAGGGAAACTCTTTGCCTACGAACATTCGGGTGTTAAGCCGGACATCATGACTCTGGCCAAAGCTTTGGGCAACGGTTTCCCCGTGGGAGCGATGCTGGCGACAGACAAAATCGCCAGGGCCTTTGTTCCCGGTAATCACGCATCCACTTTCGGCGGAAATCCTCTGGCGATGGCTGCAGCAGTTGCAACGCTGGAGACAATTCTGCAGGAAGGCTTGCTCGATGTCTGCAGGGAAAGAGGAGAATATTTCCAGAGTCAGTTAAGGAAGCTGCAGGCAAAACATAAGATCATTAAAGAAGTAAGGGGAATGGGGCTGATGATTGCATGCGGCCTTAATATTGAAGGCGGCGAAATCGTCAATGAATGTATGAAAAAAGGATTACTGATTAATTGTACGGGCGGTAAAACGTTGCGCTTTGTACCGCCCCTGGTGATTTCTGCACAGGATATAGATCAGGTCATCAATATTCTTGACGAGGTAATGGAGGGTAAATGAAAAAAGACTTATTGAGCATTTATGAGCTTACTCTTGCCGATTTTGATATGATATTTAACAATTCCGTCCGGCTTAAAAAAGCCTTGAAGGAAGGTAAACCGCAGGCGTCTCTGAAAGGGAAAACTCTGGGGATGATTTTTGATAAATCTTCCACCCGCACAAGAATTTCATTTGAAGTAGGGATGTATCAATTAGGCGGCATCGCCCTTTATTTGAATTCCCGTGATACGCAAATCGGCCGGGGTGAAACCATTGCCGATTCCGCACGGATGATGTCGCGTTATTTGAACGGCATAATGATTAGAACATACGCACAGGCAACCGTGGAAGAGCTGGCCGCAACGGCAAGCATACCGGTTATAAACGGATTGACCGATCTTCAGCATCCCTGCCAGATATTAGGCGATTTATTTACCATCAAGGAAAAGAAGGGAACATACGAAGGATTGAAAATCGCTTATATCGGCGACGGCAACAACATAGCTAATACCTGGATTGATGCTGCCGCACGTCTGCCTTTTAAACTCGCCCTGGCCTGCCCGGAAGGATATGATCCCGACGCCCGTATCATGGCCAGAGGGATGAAAGAAGCAAAAGAGGGAATTACCCTTTACCGCGATCCATTGGAAGCTGCCCAAAAAGCCGATATTCTATACACCGATGTCTGGGCGAGCATGGGGCAGGAAGCCGAACAGGAAGAAAGAAAGAAAGTTTTTAAGTACTACCAGATCAACAAGAAGGTTTTGAAGGAAGCCAAAAAAGATGCTCTGGTTATGCATTGCTTGCCTGCACACCGCGGAGAAGAGATCACCGCCGATGTCATTGATGGTCCGCATTCGGTGGTAATTGATGAAGCGGAAAACCGTCTACATGTGCAAAAAGCAATTATGGAAATATTACTTTAGGAGGAATTGATTTTGTCGTCGGAAATTAAAAAAGTAGTACTGGCTTATTCAGGCGGGTTGGACACATCAGTAATTGTACGTTGGCTTATAGAAACCTATAAGTGTGAAGTTATCTGCTTTGCCGCAGATTTGGGACAGAAAGAGGAACTCGCCGGCCTTAAGGAAAAGGCGCTCAATACAGGCGCCAGCAAAATATATATCGAAGATTTACAGGAAGAATTTGCGCGGGACTTTGTATTTCCGGCGCTTCGGGCCAATGCAATTTATGAAGGTACGTATCTTCTGGGGACGTCGCTGGCAAGGCCGTTGATTGCCAAGAGGCAAATTGAAATCGCCCAAAAAGAGGGAGCCGATGCCGTATCTCATGGCGCTACCGGAAAAGGAAACGATCAGGTTCGTTTTGAGCTGACTTATTACGCATTGGATCCGGCAATCAAGATTATCGCCGTCTGGAAAGACGACAACTGGCATTTCGATTCCCGCGAATCGATGTTCGATTATGCCGAGAAATATAACATTCCCGTGCCGCTGACCAGAGAGAAGCCCTATAGTTCGGATCGCAATCTTTTGCACATTTCGCATGAAGGCGGAATCCTGGAAGATCCGTGGGCGGAGCCGCCGGAAGATATTTTTGTATTGACCAAATCTCCGGAAGCGGCGCCGGATAAACCGACGTATGTGGAAATTGATTTTGAAAAAGGCAATCCGGTAGCCATCGATGGCCGGAAAATGGCCCCGGCCAAACTTATGGATCATATAAATATTGTTGCCGGAGAAAATGGAATAGGCCGCGTCGATATGGTGGAGAACCGTTTCGTCGGCATGAAGTCACGCGGTGTTTATGAAACTCCCGGTGGAACAGTACTCTGGGCGGCGCACCGTGCCCTGGAGTCCATCACCATGGATAGAGAAGTGATGTTGATGCGCGACTCCCTGACGCCGAAATACTCACAGCTTGCCTACAATGGTTTCTGGTATTCACCGGAAATGCGGACTTTGCAGACTTACATTGACGCTACGCAGGAAACTGTTACCGGAACAGTACGCATGAAATTATACAAAGGCAACAGTATCGTTGTCGGCCGTAAATCACCCTATTCTCTTTACAGCGAGGCGTTTGCTACTTTTGAAAAGGATCAGGTCTATAATCAGAAGGATGCAAAAGGATTTATTAAGCTGAACGCCCTGAGGCTTATAATTCAAAAAATGCTCAAAAAGTAGCTTTTAAAATGCGGAGTTTAACGTGGCTCAGATAAAAAAACCATGGGGTGGCCGATTTCAAAAACCGACAGCGAAAAGCGTGGAGAAATTCACCTCATCCATCCACTTCGATAAACGGTTGTATAAACACGATATCGAAGGCAGCATCGCTCATGCCGCCATGCTGGCCGGGCAGGGTATAATCGCCAAAGAAGAAGCTGTAAAAATTGCTGCGGCATTGAAAAGCATTTTACAGGATATGGATCAGGGCAGGATCGTCTTTAGTCCATCCGATGAAGATATCCATATGACTGTGGAAAGGGAATTGATTGCGCGTACGGGAGAAGTAGGCGGGAAACTTCATACGGCGCGGAGCCGCAATGATCAAGTCAATCTGGACGTCAGGCTCTTCCTGCGAAGTGAAATTGATACTATTCTTGATGCATTGAACTGCTTGCAGTCGCAGTTGGTTCTATTGGCGAAAAATGAAATTAAAACAATCATGCCCGGCTACACGCATATGCAGAAAGCCCAGCCTGTTTTGCTTTCGCACTACCTGCTGGCATTTTGGGAAATGTTTAACCGTGATGCGCAGAGACTGCGCGACTGCAGGGACAGATTTAATGTGTTGCCGTTGGGAGCTGCGGCGCTGGCGGGGACCAGCCTGCCCATTGACCGCAGGAAAACGGCAAAGACATTGAATTTCCCGAAGGTCAGCAAAAACAGCATGGATACTGTTGCCGACCGTGATTTTATAGCCGAATTTATTTTTGCCTCGGCGCTGGTTATGATGCATTTGAGCCGCTTCTGTGAAGATTTGATATTATGGTCGTCGGATGAATTCGGCTTTGCGGAAATATCCGATGCCTACACAACTGGCAGCTCTATTATGCCCCAAAAGAAAAATCCTGATGTGGCTGAATTGATCCGGGGCAAATCCGCGCGCGTTTACGGAGATCTTTTTGCGATTATGACGCTGATGAAGGGTTTGCCGATGACTTACAACCGCGATCTCCAGGAAGATAAAGAACCCCTCTTTGACGCGGTGGATACCGTAAAGGATTGTCTCACAATTTTTACGGAAATGATTCAAGAAACGAAATTTAATTCAGCCAAAATGTATACGGCGGCCCGGGGTGGATTTTCAACGGCGACGGATGTTGCCGAATACCTCGTGAAAAAGGGTGTGCCTTTCCGGAAATCACATGAGATTGTCGGGAAGATAGTCGCTCATTGCCTGAAAAACAAAACAAGTCTGGATCAGTTATCTTTAACGGATTATCAAAAATTTTATGAAGGTTTCAGCGCCAATATCCGGGAATGTATAAAACTGGAAAAAGCGGTAAATTCCCGGAAGCACATCGGCGGTACCGCAACAACAGCGGTTATGGGAAGGATCAGGGAAATTGAGAAAACATCCGGTAAAAAGTAGTGTTTTATTTGTCTTGTTTTTGGTTGCATTGACAGGTTGCGGTGTTAAAGGAAATCCTGTTCCATATCCTGCGATACCTGCTATAAAACCGGTAATCGAAAAAATGGAAGCCGTCTCCATGGAGGAAGATGTTCTTCTGAGATGGGATTTTCAGGATAAAAGCGGATTAATCAGCTATATAAAAATAGAGAGAAGCGATGCGGGGCAGCCGGGAAATGAATGCAAAGATTGTCCACGGACGTTTAACTGGATCGGCCAAATCAACGTTAAAGAAGAGAAGACTGCAGACAAAGAAAAAAGAGAGCTTAGTTTTACAGATACGAAAGCCGTAAAAGGAAATACATATAATTACCGTTTAATGCTGTGTGAAGAGAACGGGAATTGTTCAGAGGCAGCAACAGCGGAAATAAATTTTAAGTAAAGGAACATCAGGAGGATATTTTTATATGTTTAAAGGAGCAATAGTCGCCATCGTTACACCCTTTAAAGAAGGGAAAGTTGACGAAGATGCTTTGCGTGAACTGATCGAATTTCAAATAGCCAACGGGACCGACGGCATCGTGCCCTGCGGCACAACCGGTGAATCAGCAACGCTAAGTCATGAAGAGCATGATCGTGTTATTGAAATTACAATTGATGCAGTGAAGAAGAGAGTGCCGGTTATTGCCGGAACAGGCTCAAACAGCACGACGGAGGCAATTCGCCTGACAAAGCACGCCTATCAGGCGGGCGCCGACGGAGCGCTCATCGTCTGTCCGTATTATAATCGACCGACTCAGGAAGGGCTTTATCAGCACTATAAAATAATTGCGGAGAGTGTTCCTATTCCCATCCTGCCTTACAATATCCCGAGCCGCACCGGCGTTAATCTTCTGCCGGATATGGTGGCGAAGCTGTCTAAAATTAAAAATATTGTCGGCATCAAAGAAGCCTCCGGATCAATCAAACAGATGAGTGATGTTATTGAATTATGTGGGGATGATTTTGCGGTTCTGTCCGGTGACGATCTATTTACACTGCCGCTTCTGGCTATGGGTGGGGCTGGCATCATTTCCGTAATTTCCAATGTCGCTCCGGCTGATATGGCAGGACTGGTCGATGCTTTTGCGGCGAAAGATTTCGCCAAGGCAAAAGCGCTGCATCATAAGATGAGCCCCTTAATTGAATCTCTTTTTATTGAAGTAAACCCGACTCCGGTCAAGGCGGCCCTTGCTTTGATGGGCAAAATACAGTACGAATTTCGTTTACCGCTTTGTAAAATGTCCGACGCCAACCTGGAAAAATTAAGAAAAGTAATGGTCAATTACGGATTGATTAAATAACAGCCGGGTTCTTTCGCTTTATTGAAGATTATTAAGTTATGAAGGAGATTGTTTTATGACTAAAGTCGTTGTTACCGGAGCCGCAGGGAAAATGGGAAGCAGAATAATCAGTCTTATTTCAGCGATGACTGATGTCAAGTTGGTGGGTTCCGTCGAAGCAACAGGTCATCCCCTTGTTGGTAGTGATGTGGGACAGGGGTTGGGTTTAGGAAAAACTGGTGTATTGGTTTATGATAAATTGATTGATTGTATTGATCAGGCGGATGTAGTTATCGACTTTACCAATCACGAGGCTTCTCTGAATTATTTAAAAATCGCCGGTGAGAAAAACCGCTCCATTGTTATCGGGTCCACGGGATTTACCTCTGATGAAATGAAAGAGGTTAAAAAATTGGCTGAAAACACACGCTGTGTGCTGGCTCCCAACATGAGCGTCGGCGTGAATGTAATGTTAAAGGTTCTGGAATATTGCGCCGGAATTCTCAATGATGATTTTGACGTGGAAATTGTTGAGGCCCATCATCATTTAAAAAAAGATGCTCCCAGTGGTACAGCCATGAAAATGGCGCAGGTTATCGCCGACAAGTTGGAGCGCAACCTGGACGAAGTTGGTGTTTATACCCGGAAGGGTTTAATCGGAGAAAGGACAAAGAAAGAAATAGGTATTCAGACAGTTCGCGCCGGCGACATTGTTGGTGAGCATACGGTAATTTTTGGCGGAGTAGGCGAGCGGTTGGAATTTATCCATCGCGCTCATAGTCGCGACAATTTTGCCAAAGGGGCCATTCGCGCCGCCCGATGGATTGTCGGTCAGAAAAATGGTCTGTATGATATGCAGGATGTATTGGGGTTACGCGATAAAAAATAATTATACCAAGTCGCATTCTTTGCCTAACTTTGTTGGCTGCGTCGTCGGCTTCCTCAACGTATTATTAATACGCCTGCGGAGCCTCCTCCTTGCCGCCGCGTTATGCTTTGAATGCAACATGGTATTAAGATGGTCGTAAGGCTGTGACAGGTATTTTCTGCTATATTGCTATCGGATCCAATTTAGGAGATGCTTTGCAAAATTGCAAAGAGGCTGTAGGGAGAATTTCCCGGGTAAAAGAAATTCAACTAACGGAAGTTTCCTCTTTTTACAGCTCCGAACCGGTCGGTATTGAAAACCAGAACTGGTTCGTCAATGCAGTTATTGAAATTAAGACAACTCTTGCTGCCCGTGATCTGCTGCATGTTTTACAGGATATTGAAAACACAATGGGAAGAAAGAGAGAGATTAAAGGCGGCCCCAGGATTATTGATGTTGATCTTCTTTTCTATGGGCAGGCTGTCATTGGTGAAGCTGATTTGACAGTGCCGCATCCGGAAATCCATAAGAGACGTTTTGTTCTGGAGCCGTTAAATGAAATTGCTTCTTATTTAATTCACCCCGCTTTTGGCGTTTCAGTGCGTGGTTTGAAAGACCGGCTCAATGATCAAAAAGTTGTAAAATTGTTAGAAGAAAAGAAAAAGGTTGGCCGTTTGTCATGTTGATTCGTTTGATCATAATACTTGTTTTAATTTATCTGCTCTACAGAATAATCAAATTATTTCATAGGCCAAGACCGGCAGGCGTAAGTAGTCAGCAAATTAAAAAAGTAAAAAACATGTCGGCTGTGGGGGAAGATTTGGTGGAAGATCCGAATTGTCATACCTATGTTCCCGTAAGTCAGGCATATAGAAAAGAAATAGGTGGAAAAAACCATTATTTCTGCAGTAAAGAATGTTATGAAACTTACGTTTCAGAAAAAAAGTAACGAAAGGTCTAATGGGAGAAATTATGAAGTTTTTTATTGATACGGCGAATATCGAAGAAATCAAGGAAGGCTTAAGCCTGGGCATGGTGGATGGGGTAACAACAAATCCGTCCCTGATTGCCAAAGAAAAAAAAGGATTTGATGCTGTTGTTAAAGAAATTCTTAAAAATGTACAAGGGCCGGTAAGCCTGGAAGTTGTAAGTCAGGATGCCAAGGGAATGTTTGCCGAAGGTAAAAAACTTGCGCGTTTAGGTGAGAATGTCGTAATTAAAGTTCCAATTTGTACGGAAGGGTTGAAGGCTACAAGGATGTTTGCCGATGCCGGTATTGACGTGAATTCGACTTTGATATTTTCTCCTCTCCAGGCACTTATGGCGGCAAAGGCGGGTGCCCGTTATGTCAGTCCGTTTGTGGGGAGATTGGATGATATTTCCCATGATGGAATGGAACTGGTGGAACAAATAATTACAATATTCGATAATTACGGATATGAAACCGAAGTTATCGTGGCCAGTATACGTCATCCGCGTCATGTTCTGGATGCAGCATTAATGGGTGCCGATATTGCTACAATTCCTTTTAAAGTCATTGCTCAGCTGGCGGGGCATCCTTTAACGGACAAAGGAATTGAACTGTTTTTGGATGACTGGAAAAAGGTTCCCCGGAAGTAACGTAAAAGATACTATTTCTGATGAAATAAACAGACCAGATTTGGTAATATGATAGCGAAACAAGTAATATTCAATTTGCCCAATACAATCAGCTTGATAAGACTCAGTGTCGTGCCTTTTCTTTTTATTTTGCTTTGGTCACCGGGCGAATTCTGGAGCCTGGTTCTGGCGATTTTATTTGTTGCTGCGTCAATTACCGATCTGCTCGACGGTTATATTGCCAGAAAATATAAGCTTGTTACAACAATGGGCAAGTTTCTGGACCCTATTGCTGATAAACTTATGATCAACACGGCTATGATTCTAATGATTCCTATAGGGCGTATTCCTGCATGGATTGTAGCTCTAACGATTATTCGGGACTTTGTTGTCGATGGAGTAAGAAGCATAGCATCTTCCGAAGGTCTTTTCATCCAGGCAAGCCGTTTAGGCAAACAAAAGACTTTAGCGCAGATAATTGCTTTAACGGCGTTATTGATTCATTATCCGATTTTTGGCTTTGATGCACATCGGGTCGGAATAATAGTTCTTTACGTCGCATTTGTGTTGACCATATATTCGGGTACCAACTATTTTATTCAATTTTATAAAAGGGCTGGAAATAATTAATTATGTCCGGTTTGGAGAAACGGAATTATTCCAAAATCGATCATCCGCAAATAAGCAGAGCGCTATTCTATCCCCGCTATGATTCAATGGAGATAACCGAAAATCCATATCTTAAGCGTGTTATGATACCGGTTGGCGAAGACGTTTCCATAAGTTCCATCTGGGCGGCGATGGAAAAGGCTCCGGCAACAATTTTATTTTTTCACGGCAACGGTGAAATAGCCTCAGATTACATCGATATTGCCGGAATATTCTGGCAGATGAATATTCGCTTGATCTGCGTTGATTATCGGGGCTACGGACGTTCATCGGGGGACCCCGCAGCAAGTCTGATGATTCAGGATGCTCACGATATTTTTAAGTATGTTTATTCTCAAACAAGTGAAAAAGAAGAAATACTGGTAATTATGGGGCGGTCTCTAGGCTCTGCCCCTGCGCTGGAAATTGCGGCTGAATATGGTGAGCAAATTGGAGGACTAATTATAGAAAGTGGATTTGCTGAGACATTGCCACTGCTGAGAACACTCGGCATTGATCCTGATGACCTGGAGATCAAAGAAGAAGACGGCTTTGCCAATAAAGATAAAATAAATAATTTTGCCAAACCTCTGCTGATTATTCATGCTGAAGATGATTTTTTAATTCCGATTGTCCAGGCGGAAAAATTATATGCTGCAGCAAAGGCACCGCAAAAGAAATTTCTGAAGATACCAAATGCCGGTCATAATGATATATTTGTCGCAGGAATTAAAGAATATCTGACTGCTGTAAGTGAGCTGATGAAGTCTGCCCTGCAATTTAAGGTAGCGGGTCAAAATTAATTTACAACGGGAATTACTTTTTTGTTGACAAGAAGGCTTTATTTGTTATAGACAGCATCGTTCCCAGTGAGCGGGCGTAACTCAGTGGTAGAGTGCTACCTTGCCAAGGTAGACGTCGACGGTTCAAATCCGTTCGCCCGCTCC
The DNA here is from genome assembly GCA_039679325.1 of Smithella sp. Classification (GTDB taxonomy): domain Bacteria; phylum Desulfobacterota; class Syntrophia; order Syntrophales; family Smithellaceae; genus MVRV01. Next base: position 90 of record JBDKVD010000107.1, on the reverse strand, counting down.
ATTTTTTTTTGTGGCGGCATAGCCAAGTGGCTAAGGCAGCGGTCTGCAAAACCGTTATTCTCCGGTTCAAGTCCGGATGCCGCCTCCAGC
>JBDKVD010000106.1:0-6349 GCA_039679325.1 Smithella sp. | reverse complement strand
GTGGAAATCGAGGAGCTGTTGCAGGGGCAGCCTGCCTCGGTTATGTTCAGCTTCCGTTCCCCCTCTTTCAAGGCGCTCGGGCTGGATCAGGAAAAACTCACGGACGATGATTTGATCAAACTCATGCTGCAGGAGCCGCGTTTAATTCGTCGTCCCATAGTGAAGACAGGCGGCAAAGTTTACTTCGGCGCGGACAGCAAAATGCTGGCGGAGATTCTTTAATCCGGAGAATGAACAGAAATTCAATCCATATTATAAGCACTCTGGATTCCCGCCTGCGCGGGAATGACTTGTCTGACAAACTTTAAGGAGAGATAAAATGGCGAAGAAATCATTACCCCTTTCCAAGGTTTACAGTTTGCTGGAATCGGGGCCGGTTATTATGGTCACGACCGCCCGAAAGGAAAAAGCAAACATTATGACGATGTCCTGGCACACGATGATTGATTTTGAGCCACCGCTGGTGGGACTGGTAATGAGCGACCTGAATTATTCGTTCGGTCTGTTGAAGGCAACAAAAGAGTGCGTAATAAATATTCCCACAGTAGAGATAGCGGAAAAGGTCGTGGGCTGCGGCAATATTCATGGCGACAAGGTGAATAAATTTGAAAAGTTCTGTTTGACGCCGAAGCCTGCTTCTTTGGTGGGCGTGCCTCTTATTGATGAATGTTATGCAAATTTTGAATGCCGGGTAGTTGATACGAAGATGGTTGCCAAATATGGTCTTTTCATCGTTGAGGTTGTTAAGGCCTGGATTGACCCCAAAGTCAAAAATCCGGAGACAATTCATCATCTCGGAAAAGACAACTTTATGGTTGCCGGGGAGAGAATTAAAATTAAGTCAAAGATGAAATAGGGCTGAAGACCGCATCATATTCTAACGGTATTTTGCCGGGCGAAATAATACATTGCCACACAGTCAAAAATGTGTGATACACGCTCAATCAAAGTGAACCACAGTGGTCACCAGGCCCTGTGGTTTTTTATTTCTCTACAAAACTAAGGAGCACCAAACAAGCATGATTGAAGCATCAAATATCACTCTTTCCTACGGGAAAAGAGTCCTTTTTAAAAATGTTAACATTAAGTTCACCGCCGGTAACTGCTATGGGCTGATCGGTGCGAACGGTTCGGGGAAGTCAACCTTTCTCAAGATTCTGTCAGGAGAGCTGGAGGCCGACCATGGCGAAATTCTAGTCGGCTCGCGGGAACGAATAGCAGTTTTGGGTCAGGATCAGTTTGCCTTCGATGAGGAAACAGTCTTCAACACGGTCATCCTGGGACACAGACAGCTCTATGATGTCATGATGCAGCGGGAGACAATTTACTCCACGGGAGAATTGACGGAAGCCGACGGTGTGCGCTGCGCGGAAATTGAAAGTGAGTTTGCGGAACTGAACGGTTATGAAGCCGAAGCCGAGGCAGCCGTGCTGCTTGCGGGACTGGGCATAGCCGAGGATCTGCGGACGAAGAAGATGAAGGAATTGGAGGCGGGTGACAAGGTCCGGGTACTTTTGGCCCAGGCGCTGTTCGGCAATCCGGATGTGCTGCTGCTCGATGAGCCGACCAATAACCTTGATCTGAAATCCATTCAATGGCTGGAAGATTTTCTGTCGCGGTTTGCCAACACGGTTATCGTGGTTTCCCATGACCGCCACTTTTTGAATCAGGTATGTACGCATACCGCGGATATTGATTTCGGGCGGATTCAGATTTATGTCGGCAATTATGATTTCTGGTACCGTGCGAGCCAGTTGAACTTACAGCAAAAACAGAATGATAACCGTAAAGCTGCGGAAAAGGCCGAGGAACTTAAAGCTTTTATCCAGCGCTTCAGCGCCAATGCCTCCAAATCCAAGCAGGCCACATCGCGCAAGAAGCTGCTCGAAAAACTCACCCTGGAGGATATGCCGGTCTCGTCAAGAAAATATCCATATGTGGTCTTCAAACCGGAGAGAGCTTGCGGCGACATCATCCTGACTATCGAGGGGTTGACCAAAGAAATTGAAGGGGTCAAGGTTTTGGATAATTTTAACCTGACGGTGCGCAAGGGCGATAAAATCGCTTTTACCGGCGATAGCTCTCCGGCCCGAACGATGCTTTTCCGGATTCTGGCAGGCGAGTTGGAACCGGACAGCGGCAGTTTCCGCTGGGGAGTGACTATTACCAGCGCCTATTTCCCCCAGGAGAATAGTGAATTCTTTGCCGAAGAGATGACCTTGATTGATTGGCTGGGTCAGTACTCACCGCCCAAGGAAGGTGAAACCTTTGCGCGCGGCTTCTTAGGCCGAATGCTTTTCTCGGGTGAAGAGGCCATGAAGAAAACAGTCGTCCTCTCCGGCGGCGAGCGGGTTCGCTGTATGTTGTCGCGCATGATGCTGACCGGAGCCAATGTTCTGATTCTTGACGAACCGACTAACCATCTGGACCTGGAATCGATCACCGCTCTCAATGATGGGCTGATTGCCTTCAGTGAGGTGGTTCTTTTTGCCTCCCATGATCAGGAATTTGTTTCCACCGTGGCCAACCGGATTATCGAGATTTCTCAGGGCGGTGCAATTGACCGCACCATGGATTTTGAAGACAATCCGGGACAAGGATATATCGCAGAGGCAAGCTGAGCTGTGCCGTAATCATCTGCTGCAAAATTATTCTCCAATATAAACCACTTCTATAGTATAAGGCACGAACAGGGGCATTGGTTATGGCAAGACCGCTGCGCTTGTTTCACCCTGCAATAGGGAAGCAAAAGATATGCAAAGCAAACAAATTAAAACAGCCTTCATTCTGGGGGCGGGGTTGGGCACGAGGCTCAGGCCGCTTACCGAAAACACACCCAAGCCGCTTCTGCCCATCGGCGGCAGGCCGATTATTACGTATGCCATGGAGCATCTGAAAGCCGTTGGTGTGCAGCGGTTCATCGTCAATACCCATCACTGCGCCGGAAGATATGCCGATGTTTTTCCCGACGGCAAATGGCAGGGCATCCCGATAACTTTCCGCCATGAGCCAATCCTCCTGGATACGGCAGGCGGCATCAAAAACATTGAAGACCTGATTGCTGAAGACGAACGCATCGTCGTTTACAACGGCGATATTATCAGCAGTCTGTCGCTGGCGCCACTGTTGGAGAGGCACTCCTCCGGCGAATCGGAAGTGACACTGGCGTTGCGCTCACAGGGGCCGCTACTGAACGTCAACATTGATGAAAACGGTTTTATCTGCGATATGCGGCACATTTTAAAAAATCTGGGGGTACAGAGCTGCCTTTTTGCCGGAATTTATATTGTGGAAAAATCGTTTCTGAAGCGACTTCCAGCAGGCAAAATAGAATCAATTGTGCCGCCTATTGTGGCAATGATAAAGCAAAATCCCCGGGCCGCGGCCGGGGTGGTAATTGACGACGGCTACTGGTATGATCTGGGGACGATTGAGGAATACAATAAGCTGAAAGATGGAGTCTTTTGAATTGCAGAACAAAGATTCTTGCCGCTCTTTAGCGGTGGCTGCAACTTCTTGTTCCATTAATATCCACCTCTGTCATTCCCTTGCGAATGACAATGAGACAAGGGAATCCAGGAAAGAAAAGTGGCTGGATAACCATCCCCGATCAGAGACTGAGTCACTATAGAAAAAGTTATCCCAATGATCGTCATACCGGCGAAGGCAGGTATCCAGAACTTGCTGAGAATACTGGATTCCCCCGTGTCAGGAACGGGGCAGGCTCATCGTCGCGCTACGCTGAAATTTATCCGGTGAATGCCGGACGGAATGACAAAAAGGTAGTTGCGACACAGTCTCCGGCAGAGGACATGAAAAGGAATTTATGAACAAAGAAATACAAAAATTTTTGGCCGACAATCTGGGTGTTCCGGCATGGGAAATGACACCCATCAAGAAAGGCGGCTCCGACCGCAGTTTTTTTCGGGTTTTGCTGCCGGATCAATCGAGTTTTATTTTTATGCACTATGGCACCGACGTTGCGGAAAACTCCTGCTGGGCGGGAATCAATGAGTTTCTGGCGGGCATCGGGGTCTGCGTGCCGCAGATCATTGCGCAGGACGTAAATCTGCATTTCATTTTGCTTACGGATTTAGGCGATATGGATTTATGGTCGCAAAGGTTTTTGCCCTGGGAGCAGCGCCGCGAGTATTATTTTCAGGTATTGCGACAAATCCGCAAGCTGCATGCCTTCGATCCTGCGGGGCTGCCTTCGGGATTACAACTGGCGGAGAGCTACAGCGAAAAACTGTACCGCTGGGAACATGATTATTTCCTGGAAAATTTTGTCGGAGCGGTTTGCCGATTGGAACTGTCTCCAGCTTTTATCAAAGATTTGGAGCAGGAGTTAAATGAACTGATCGTCCGCCTGCAGAAAATAGAACCGTCCCTGATTCACAGGGATTTGCAGTCGCAGAATATTATGCTGAAAAACGGGCAGGCGGTGCTGATTGATTTTCAGGGCATGCGCCGGGGCTGTCTGTTTTATGATCTGGGTTCGCTGATTTGCGATCCCTACGTTACCTTTGCCGGAGAGCAGCAGGATGAACTCATCTTCTTTTATTATGATCTTATGATGCCTTCCTACAGCCGCAGCAAATTTGTTAATAATTTTTGGGAGGCTTCAGCGCAAAGGCTGATGCAGGCACTGGGGGCGTACGGCTTTTTGGGACTGAAAAAAAACAAACCGGATTTTCTGAAGCATATCGACCACGGCATCAATAATTTATTGGCAGCCGCAACTTCTGCAGACACATTACCGGTTCTCCGGGAACTGGCAGATCGTTGTATTCAAAAACTCGTTTACGATAAAAAATGACTGGTGGATGCGCTGCGCTTCATCCACCAATAATTTCAAAATGACAAAGGCGTTGCAAGCATGTCCTTGATATGCTAGACAAACGCACAATATTATAACGTTTCCGGAGCAGGCTATGAATACAAAGTACGAACCTCAAAAAATTGAAGAGAAATGGCAAAAAAAGTGGGAAGAAGAACAAACTTTTAAAGTTACGGAAGACCCGCAGAAGAAAAAATACTATCTACTGGAAATGTTTCCTTATCCTTCCGGTAAAATTCATATCGGCCATGTCCGCAATTATACAATCGGTGATGTTGTTGCCCGCTATAAGCGCATGAAAGGCTTTAATGTTTTGCACCCGATCGGCTGGGACGCTTTCGGCATGCCGGCTGAAAACGCCGCCATAGAGCACAAAATCCATCCATCAAAGTGGACCCATGAAAATATTGATCACATGAAGAAACAGCTCAAACGCATGGGCTTCAGCTATGACTGGGATCGGGAAGTTGCTACCTGCGAACCCAAATACTATCGCTGGGAGCAGCTCTTTTTTATCTGGATGTATGAGAAGGGCCTCGCCTATAAAAAACGCTCCAGCGTTAATTTCTGCACCAAGTGCGACACTGTGCTGGCCAACGAGCAGGTCGAAGGCGGCCTGTGCTGGCGTTGCGGCACGGAAGTGACGGAAAAAGTCCTGGATCAGTGGTTTTTCAAAATCACCGCCTACATCGAGGAATTATTGGAATACTGCGACAAGCTGCCCGGCTGGCCGGAACGCGTCATGACGATGCAGAAAAACTGGATCGGCAAGAGCTACGGCTGCGAAGTTGATTTTCCCATGGTTGGTTCCGAAGACGCCATTAAAGTATTTACAACCCGTCAGGATACACTTTTCGGGGCGACGTTTATGCTGGTGGCCGCCGAACATCCTCTGGTCATGCAACTGGCCCACGGGAAATCCTGCGAAAAAGATGTCCGGCAATTTGTGGAAAAAGTCAAAAAGCAGGACAAACTGATGCGAACATCCGAGTATTATGAAAAAGAAGGTCTGTTTCTGGATTCCTACTGTAAAAACCCGCTCACCGGTAGGGAAATGCCCATCTTTGCCGCCAACTTTGTTCTGGCCGATTACGGCACCGGCTGCGTCATGGCTGTTCCCACGCACGATCAGCGCGACTTCGAGTTTGCCAAGAAATTCAACCTGCCGTTGATAGTAGTTATTCAGCCCAAAGATAGAGATCTTGATGCGGAAAAAATGACCGAAGCCTATGTGGATGAAGGCGTCTTAGTAAATTCGGGCCAGTTCAACGGTATGGAAAACACAAAAGTCCTGGAGGCCATCGCCGATTTTCTGGAGGCCGAAGGAAAAGGAAAGCGTACGATTCAATACCGTCTGCGCGACTGGGGCATTTCGCGCCAGCGTTACTGGGGCGCGCCCATTCCCATGATTAACTGCGATAAATGCGGGATTGTGCCCGTCAAAGAAGAAGACCTGCCGGTAGTGCTTCCGGAAAATGTCGTTTTCAGACCGGAGGGCGGCTCGCCGCT
>JBDKVD010000105.1:0-21088 GCA_039679325.1 Smithella sp. | reverse complement strand
CTCCCGCCACAATCTTTTCTACCGCACCCTTTGCTTCTTCACTGTTTCCACCTATTTCTACAGGGAAAACAGCTATTCTTTGCGGATGAAAATCTTTAGCCTCGGGTGAAACCTGGGAAAAACGCAGACCGCCGCAGGCCGCCAAAGAGATTATCAGCATGATCAAAGAGCAGATCGCGAATAATTTTCTGGTCATAATTTTAATTACCCTATTTCCTTCAAAGAATTTGTTCCCTTTTTGCAGGCTGTTCAAAAAGGTTCAGATGCAAAGCAGCGCCAAAACCGAATCGCGAAGCGTATATAGAAATACGTTGAGCGATGAGGTTTGCAGCGTAACGCTGCAGATGAGCTTTTTTCAACAGCCTGTCAGAGAACAAACCACAGGAAAACACTTACACCGGCAATAACATAGCTTGTTTCCAGGAGCCCTTCCATCAGGGCTCCCGAAAGCCCCGACCTTCTATCACAAAGTTGAAAACAAATCCATATATATAAAATGCAGGCAGGCAGGATTAAGCTCAGCGACGAAGTCCAGCCTGCGGGATATGAAACAAGAAGAATGACTAATAATATCAAAGAAATAATTTTCAATACCGTTTTCGTGTGCTCCTTGCCGATCAATACGGGAATTGTTTCCCTGCCGATTAATTTGTCACTTTGAATTTCCAGAATATCCGACATCGCCGAACGGATAAAAACAATTCCAAAGGCAAAAATAAAAGCAACCGCCAGTCCGGCATTAAGAGCATCATCATTTTTCAACGTCGGCAGGATTGCTGTTACTATTCCCCAGGCTGTGGCCATAAAAATGTTTTTTGATCCCGGTAAATCCTTTAAACTTTGAAAGTGCCAGCCCGGTAACAGCACTTTCATGCTGTAAAGAACTCCGGTCAGGGAAATAACAAATAAAACGCCGAAGGGAAGCACACCATCTTTGAAAGCTAAAAGAAGAGCGGCAGAGAGTGACAAGGCTGCGGCCAGGAAATAAATTTTCTCGTGTTTCAGATATGTTTCCTCACGGAATGAGTCTAAAAGGCCGCCGGGTTTTCGGCTGACCAACCTGTTAATAATATGCATGGCATAAACAAAAAAAGAGGCCATGGCCGGATTGGATATATTAACCGGTATGCTCTGCAGCAGCATGCAGGCCAGGCAAAGACAGCCTGCGCCGATTGCCGAATAAAGATCAGTTTTGATTGCCCAGAGCCAGATATTAAACAGGGAGCCCAGTATTTTAAATTTACGGCCTTTGGATTCCGTGATTTTATCGATTACCTGGTCGATAATCCAGTTTGGAGTGGAAGCTCCGGCGGAAATGCCGATGTGGTTGTAAGAATCGAGATTGATATTCTTTAATTCTTCGGCCGTTTCGATATGGAAAGCCTGGGTTTTCTGTTTCCGGGCGAGTTCGGCCAGCCTCCTGGTGTTGGCGCTGTTTTTACCTCCGACAATGAAGATGGCGTCCATTTCATCGGCCAGGGTAATTATTTCCGCCTGCCGCTGTTCAGTGGAAGAACATATTGTATCAAAAATAACCGTGTTAGGAAACCGTTCGGAAATTTTCCCGACAATGTTGTTGTAATCATTCAAATCCTGCGTTGTCTGGGCAACAACACAAATCTTATCCAATTGGGGCAGGCTTTCCACTTCATTGACGTTGGCGATGGTGATGCCGCGACCGCCGGTATATCCCAAAAGTCCGTTGACTTCCGGATGTTCCTTGTCGCCCACAATGATGACTGTATAGTCAAGAGCGGTATGTTTTTTGATGATAGCCTGCACATAGCCGACCTTTGGACAGGTTGCGTCAATGATTTTTATACCGCTGTCTTTGATTTTTTTTCTTTCCTGCGGTGCAATGCCGTGCGCCCGGATAATCAGGACGGAGTTTTGCCGGTCGCTTATTTCTTCGATGCTTGTAACCGGTGTTATTCCGCGGCTTTTGAGCAGTTCAATTGTCTGGGGGTTGTGGATTAACGGCCCGTATGTATATATGCGGCGGCCTTTCTCATGCTGGGCTATATCCAGTACAATATCCACAGCTCTGCGGACGCCCATGCAAAATCCGGCAGTCTTGGCGAGTTTAATTTCCATTTGCTATAGTCTTCTTGGCAAAAATAAAAAACTCTTGATTGCCTGCAGGTCCCAAAAGAGATGATGTACAAGTTCCCAAAACCTTAAGGCCGGATGACTTACTGAAATTGACGATTTCCTGCAATATTCGTTTTCTGACCCGCATATCTTTTACAACACCGTGTTTGCTCACTTCCTCACGGTGGGCTTCAAACTGCGGTTTAATCAGGGCCAGAATAATTCCTTCCGGAGCGAGCAGCCTCATCACCGCCGGCAGAACGTTTTTCAGAGAAATGAAAGAAACATCGATTGTGGCGAGATCAGGCAATTGATCAAAGTCGGCGCCTTCATAGTAACGGATATTGGTGCGTTCGATGACGACGACTCGATTATCTTCGCGCAGCTTCCAGGCCAGTTGCCCGTAGCCGACATCCAGGGCGTAAACCTTGCCGGCTCCCGCCTGCAAAAGGCAATCGGTAAAACCGCCGGTAGATGCGCCGACATCAAAGGCAATACGACCGGCAACGTCCAGCTTAAATTCAGCCAGTGCACCCTTCAGTTTTAAACCGCCACGGCTGACGTAAGGATTGTCGTCACTCTTGAGATGAATCTGCGCATCGTCTCCAACGGGAAAATCCGCTTTGTCCGGATAGGCATCATTCACTCTGACTGCTTTGGCCAGGATGAGAGCGCGGGCTTTTTCCACCGTAGGCACAAGGCCGCGTAAAACAAGCATGTTATCCAGACGAATTTTTTTTGTGGTCATTGGGAAATCATTTTCCTTATCGCCCTGACAATGCCTTCCTCATCAAGGCCGTACTTTTCCCGCAACTCGGCCTGAGTTGCGTGTTCCACAAACTCATCGGGAATGCCCAGACGTTTTACCTGAATATTGTTTATATTTTTTTCTGCAAGCATTTCCAGCACCGCACTGCCGAAGCCGCCCTGCAGTACATTTTCCTCCACGGTCATGATTTTTTTTATTTGAGATGCCGTTTGCGACAGAAGTTCGGCATCCAGTGGTTTTACAAAACGGGCATTGATTACTTTTATGTTAATCCCTTCTGATTCTAACCGTTTTGCGGCGGCAAGGGCGGGATGCACTGTCGCGCCAATGGCAAAAATTGCAAGATCAGAACCTTCTTTGAGTACTTCACCTTTGCCGATGGTCAATGATTTCAAATCATCTTCCAGGGGGACGCCCACTCCCTTTCCCCGCGGATAGCGCAATGAAACCGGCAAATTGCATTCAACGGCGGTTTTGAGCATGTGTTGCAGTTCATTTTCGTCTTTGGGGGCCATGACAACAATATTGGGAATGGAACGCAGGTAGGCATAATCAAAAATTCCCTGATGAGTGGCTCCGTCTTCTCCCACAATGCCCGCGCGATCCAGCGCAAAAACGACCGGCAGCCTCTGCAGACAAACATCATGCAGTATCTGGTCGTAAGCACGCTGTAAAAAAGTCGAGTAAATGGCGACAACGGGAATAAGTCCTTCAATGGCCAGGCCGGCCGCAAAAGTAACGGCATGCTGCTCCGCAATACCCACGTCGTAAAAGCGCTTGGGAAATTCCTGACTGAACTGATCCAGTCCCGTGCCGTCGCACATGGCTGCGGTAATGGCCACAATGCGGGAATCATTGTGCGCCAGCCTGACAATTGTTTTGCCGAATATCTCCGTATAAGCGGGTTTGATCGAGGACGGAGGAATTGGTTGGCCGGTTTCAACATTAAAAGGAGATATGCCGTGGTAATTGAGCGGCTTTTCTTCGGCAAACTGGTAGCCTTTGCCTTTTCTGGTAATGATGTGAACGAGCACGGGCTTGGATAATTCTTTGATGTTCTTAAAATTGTCGATAAGATATTCCAGTGTGTGGCCTTCCAGCGGCCCTACGTAAGTAAAGCCCAACTCTTCGAAAAGAGCTCCGGGAACAACGAAAGTTTTCAGCGACTCTTCCACCTGCTGCGATAATTTGAGAATGTGATCGCCAATACTGGGAATACTTTTGAGAAAATTTTTAACGTCGGTTTTTATCTTGGTTACAGTGTGGCCTGTCATCACGCGGTTTAAGTAAGAAGAGAGAGCTCCGACATTGGGGGAAATGGACATTTCATTATCATTTAAAACGATAATCAGGTCTTTTTTACGATCGCCGGCCCAATTGAGCCCTTCAAACGCCATGCCTGTAGTCATGGAACCGTCACCGATAACGGCGACTATTTTCCGGTGGGTTTCTTTTAAACAATTGGCTTCGGCAAAACCGGTGGCGGCCGAGATGGAAGTTCCGCTGTGTCCGACATTAAAAGTATCATAGGGGCTCTCCTCCCTGCGGGGGAAGCCGCTGATTCCGCCCTTTGTGCGCAAAGTGGAAAAAACATTCTTACGACCCGTGATAATTTTATGCGCGTAAGCCTGGTGGCCGACATCCCAGACAATCTTGTCTTCCGGTGTGTCAAAAACGTAATGCAAAGCCAGAGTTAATTCCACAGTGCCCAATGAAGAGGCCAGGTGGCCGCCGGAAGATGCTACCGTGTTGATAATCAAATCTCTTATTTCCTGGGCCAGTTTGTTCAACTCGGCGATATTGAGTTTGCGGATATCCGCGGGATAATTTATATTGGGTAATATGCTGTAACTTACCGTTTCCTGTTGTTTGACCAAAATATGAACCCCTCTGATATTGTTAAATTATGCCTGCCGTACCGCAGGCATAATCATTTGACGGATTGTCAGGATTTTCTCTCCATAATATAACGGGCTATCTGCCGCAAAGGCAGCGCCCTTTTATCAAAGACGGAAAGGCAAATAACTGCCTTATCAACATGATTTTGTAATTCCTGTTTAGCATAATCCATTCCCATCAGGGACGGATAAGTAACTTTGCCGAGCGCTTTGTCACTGCCCGTTTCTTTTCCCATCAATTCGCGATTGCCTTCGACATTTAAGATATCATCGGCAATTTGAAATGCAACCCCGATATTCATGCCGTAATCGGCGAGCGCCTGAATTTTATCTTTGGGGGCGTCGGATATAATTGCTCCCGAGATCACAGCCGCCTTCAGAAGCGCGCCTGTTTTTCGCCGGTGTATTTGCTGGAGCACTTCCAGATCGGGCCTGGATTTTTCCGAAAGCACATCCAGTGTCTGTCCGCCTACCATTCCGGCAATTCCCACCGCCTGGGCGATTTCGTTGATGACGGCCAGGCGTCTTTCTGCTGAAAAATTAATTTTCTCCGCCTGGGACAAAAGAACAAATGCCTCGGTTAAAAGCGCATCACCAGCCAGTATGGCAATATTTTCACCAAAAACCTTGTGACAGGTTGGTTTGCCGCGCCGGAAATCATCGTTGTCCATCGAGGGCAGGTCATCATGAATAAGCGAATACGTGTGGATCAATTCCAGGGAGCAGGCAACCGGCATGGACGATGCTAAATCTCCGCCGCAGGCTTCTACCGCCGCCAGACAGAGAATCGGCCGAATCCGTTTTCCACCGGCAAAAACGCTGTAGCGGACAGCTTTATAAATTTCCGCGGGCGAATTATTTTCCGCCGGCAGATACTTAAAGAGCGCTTCCTCTACGATTCTGCGTCTGTCCCGCAGGTATGCTTCCAAGAATAAATCCATGTTTTCAGACACTGTTATCTCCATTGAATTGTTTTGTTTGCAGGGAATCCTCGTTTCCCAAAAGTAATTCGACACGCCGCTCGGCCTCATCCAATTTGGCCTGGCAAAAGTGTATCAATTTTATTCCTTCTTCAAAAGATTTGAGCGCTTCTTCCAGTGGCAAATCACCTGCTTCCATTTTCTTTACTATATCTTCCAGTTTTTTTAATGCGTCTTCAAATTTTTCTTTAGCCATTTTTTTACTCCACGGATATCTTCTCGACTTTAGCCTGAAAGCTGCCTTTTGCCAATCGAACATTAACTGCTTGACCGCATTCCAACTGCGTCGCTTCCCTTATAATCTCGCCGTTTACGAGGCTGCGCGTAATACTGTAACCTCTCTCCAGAACATTCAGCGGACTCAAGGAATTCAACAGCGCCAGATTCTTATGCAGCCGTTCTTTACGGGCCGTCATCAGGGAATTATAATTGTTTAGTATATCCTTTTGGTAATTATTCAATAAAAATCTTTTTTCGGCAATCGTGCCTTTCGGACTCCGATGTTGCAGATGGATTTCCATTTGCTGGATTCTGTTTCTCAGAGATTGGGTTGTCCGGCGCCAGGCTCCCTGTGATCTTTCCCGTAAATCATCAAGGTGAATCTGCAGGTCAATTAAAATAAGGCGGGGATTTTTCAGCCTCTCTTGCAATTCCATTACGTGCGACAGCTTGTCGGCCATGAGCCGCCCGCGGCTGTCGAGAAGTCTTGTCTGAAGGCCTCCGACCCTTGCAGTTAATTCCGAGGCATCAGGAACCGCCAATTCCGCGGCGGCGGAGGGAGTAGGGGCTCGCAGATCCGCAACAAAATCACAAATCGTAAAGTCGGTTTCATGGCCTACCGCTGATATAACAGGAATCCGGGAGTGGAAAATTTCCCGCGCCAAAGCCTCGTTATTGAAGGGCGCAAGATCTTCCAGCGAACCGCCCCCGCGGGCAATGATGATGACATCGACATTACCTGTTGCATGTAACTTCCTTAATCCTTGAATGATTTCATCCGCCGCCTCCGTTCCCTGCACCCGGCAGGGTGCGATTAATAAGTCAATCGAAGGAAAACGGCGGCGGGTTACATGGAGAATATCTTTAATTACCGCACCGGTAGGCGAAGTAACAACACCGATTTTTTGCGGTAAAAACGGAATCCTTTTTTTATGGCGCTCGTCGAACAAACCCTCAGAGGCGAGCCTGGCTTTAAGCTGTTCGAACGCCTTTTGTAGCGCTCCGACGCCGCGCGGTTCCACTGATTCCACTATTAATTGATATTCGCCGCGAGGCGGATAGACGCTGAGGCGCGCCCGGCACAACACACTTAGACCTTCTTCCAGTTCAAAATCTGCCGGTTGATATTTCGGCCTGCCGAAAGGCTTAAAATAAACAGCCCGGATCTGGCTTTTATCATCCTTCAGTGTAAAGTAAGTATGACCGGATTGTGGTCTGCGCAGATTGGATATTTCACCTTCGACCCAAACAAAGCCGAACACCTCCTCAAGAAGGTCTTTGATATTATAGTTAAGTTGGGAAACTGTAAGAATTTCTTTCATCTATACATCCGTGTGCTGTGCACTATCAGATATTTACAGGTAAAACAAGATGGAAATTAAGACATCTCGCTCATAATAAGCTTCCCTGCTTTACAGCAATTTTAATCTGTCCAAGGGTGCGTAGCATTCCGGGGAAGGTTTTGAAAAATCAGTAATGTTGCCGATGACGCCGCCCACTTTTATGCCGGAGAATTTTTCAATGGCCTCCATGTTTTCCCGGATTATTTCCGGGTGTGCGGCTTCTTTTTCCCCAGCCAGAAGTATTATTCCCGCCGCTGCGAGCGACCGGCGGCGCAGGGCCTCCAGGGTCAGGAGTGTATGGTTGATGGTTCCCAAACCTGCGCGGGCGGCGATGATCGTTTTCGCTTTGGTTATTTGTATCATGTCGATAACCATCAGCTTTTCGGTTACGGGGACGAAGATTCCTCCGGAGCCTTCTATAATCAGGGGCGAATAAGCGGCGCTCTTAGCTTCCACGGCGGCAGTAATTACGGAGAAATCAATTTCCTGTGCTTCATCACGGGCGGCAAAATAGGGGGCCTTGGGATTTTTAAAGCAGTAGATCACCGAGTCGGCAGGATTTTGCCCGGATAGTGCCTTAACATGTTCGTAGATGAACCTGGCGTCGCTGTCATGATCGTGGACGTTGCAGCATCCTGTTTGTGCGGGTTTGATGTAGAATGGAGTAAATCCCCGTTCATAGAAGTATTGCATGAGGAGCAGCGACAGCACCGTTTTTCCGATGCCCGTATCTGTTCCGGCGACAAATAGCCTGAGCGGCTTTATTTTATTATTCATATTGTTTTTCATATACCTTTTTCAGTTTATCAATGAAGTAGTCTATGTCTTCCCTTCTATGTACGGCCGTCAGGCTGATCCGGAGGATGGCTTTTCCCGCGGGTACGGTGGGGTAACGGGCCGGAAGAACGAAAATATCCTCCTCCAGCAGTTTACGGGAAATTGCGGTGGCCTTGTTTTCTTCGCCAATGGTCAGGGCGATGATATGAGCGTCGCCGGTTACCTGAAATCCCTCCTGCCGCAATCCTTCCCGCATGAGATGGCTTACTTTTCGGAGGTTTTCTCTTCTGTCATCGCACCGGCTGATTATGTCCAGAATGTTGAGTGCCGATGCCGCATGGGCTTCCGGCAGAGTGGTTGTGTAAATCAGCGGTGAGGCAAAATTGAAAAGGTACTCTTTTAATTCGCCGGCAAGCAGAACAAACGCCCCGAAGAGACCGAAGGCCTTGCCGAATGTTCCGATGGCGACGTCGGCAATGCCCCCGCCCAGCCCCCGTCCCTTTTCGCCAAGAACGCCAAAGGAGTGGGCCTCGTCGATGACGCTGAAAAAGCCGTATTTTCGCTTGAGCTTTCCAAAGCCGTCGACATCCAGAATATCTCCGTCCATGCTGAACAGCGATTCCGCCAGGACGGCGGCGCCGCCCGGTTCGGTCTTTTCCAGTCTTTTCCGTAAATGATCCATATTGTTGTGTTTATAGCCGTGGAATTGTGCTTGGCTCAGGAGCATTCCCTTGACGCTGCTGGCATGAATGTGCTTGTCGAAGATGATTGTATCACCTTTTTCAAACAGCGTGGAAAGAACTCCCAGATTAGCCTGATAACCACTGGGGAAGAAGAGGGCGTCTTCGTAACCGAAAAAGTCGGCGTAAGCCCGTTCCGCCTGATTTATTATTGTGTAGTTGCCCGAAACGAGACGGGATGATGAAGAAGAAGCGCCATAGCGCCGGAAATTTTCCGAAACCAGCAGGCGGATTTCTTCCGAGTTGCCGAGGCCGAGATAATCATTGGAAGCGAAGTTCAATACGGGCCGCCCGTTGTAAACGAGAAACTTTCCTTCTTTCCCTTCTACTTCCGGCGGGGTGCGATAAAGCCCGGCCTGCTTCTGGTTTATCAATTTATTCTGGTACCGCTCTGTAAACATGAGAATATTCTCTGGTAATGTTCTTGTAAAAATTCCTTTTTGAAGGAGAAATCATAATCCACCAGGGCAAACAAAAATATGCCTTCCCAGATGATTTTATCCGCCAGTTCAGCCCGAAGCAGATGGGTGAAGGCGGAGGTGCTGCGACTTTGCAAACTTCCGGAAAGATTGTAATCGCCGGGCGGCAATAGCCCACCCGGTAAAAGGCAGCTCTTGATCTTCAGGAGAAAAGCGTGTCTTTCAAAACGGACGAGATAACGGACGTGATAAGCCCCTAATTGGGCAAGGCATTCGATGGCCAGGGCAGGGGTAAAAGGGTCATTGAAATGCTTGCGTCCTGTAATGCTTCCCTCCTCTGCTTTTGTGATCCTGTCCAGTAGAACGAAGCGGGAAAGTTCCGTGTTAATGATTATTTTGAATTTATTATTCATACCATTCCGCTTTCTTTGGCTAACTTTGTTGGCGTCGTCGTCGGCTTCCTCAACGTATGCATAATACGCCTCGTCGCTTCCTCCTAGCCGCCGCGTTATCCTTTGAAAGCGAAAAGGCATCATTCTGCATCCCCGATTTTTACGACAAGAGCGCAATTTTGGCCGCCGAATCCGAAATTCTCTATGAGCAGTGTCCGGAAAAAGCCACTGACCCCTTTTCGGGCGAAGTTGATGCCGGTGTGGCAGGGATTGGTTAGGTTCCTTATGGGAGGCAGATATCCCTCGTTCAGGCAGGCCAGGGCGACGGCCAGTTCCACAGCCCCGCAGGCGGCGGCGCAGTGTCCGATCCATGATTTCAGCGCTATTACTAACGGTTTGCTGCCGCTTTGGCCGAAGACGCGTTCGATCAGCGACGCTTCCATCAAGTCGTTGAGTTGTGTTCCCGTGCCATGGGTGGAGATGACTTCGATTTGCGGAGGAGTCAGAGACGCTTCCATCATGGCGCTACGGACGGCTTCTTCTTCATATTTGCCCTCGGGATCCGGCGCCGTCATTCCGCCTCCACCGAAAGTGTTGCCGAAGCCGCAAATCTCGCCCAAAATACGTGCCTTCCTGCGCCGGGCGTGATTCAGTTCTTCCAGGAGAAAGAACGCCCCTCCTTCGCCGGGGACAAAGCCGTCTCTTAGTTCATCGAACGGACGCTCCGCCCTGTCCGGTTCGCCCGTGTACCGAGTCAAGGCCTGAGCTTTTTTATAGGCCAGGATGCCTCCGCCGTGCAGTCGCGAATCGCCCCCGCCGGTCAGAGCAATGTCGAGATAGCCGTCTTTAATCTTGCGGAAGGCCTCGCCCATGGCCTGGAGGGATGCCGCGCAGGCGGCGCCCAATGTGAGATTTTCACCGTTGATGCCCGTCAGGTCGGCAATGACGGCGGCAGCGGTGTTAGGCAGAAATTTGAGTATCCACAGGGCCATCAGGTCCTGCCTGTCCATGTTTCCGTTCCTGATTTCCGGGAATTCTCCTCCGATGTCAAGATTCGGTCCGGCGCCTACGGAAAGCCCGGCCTTCTTTAGCGCATCTTTGTTGATACCCGTATTATTGGCCGCACTCAGGGCGGCGGCCACGCTGAATTGGGCTCCCCGGTTCAGATAGCGCCTTTCCTTGTAGGGGCCGGTATAATTTCTCACATCAAATTCTCTTACCGGACAGATAACCGTGGTTTTATCAACAGGGGATTTCGTAAAGGCTGTTTTTCCCTGCCGGATATTAGAGAGTATCTCTTGCGGACCAGTTCCCAAGGAAGAAACAACGCCTGCGGATGTGATTACGACTCGTCTTGCCATGGCTATATCCTGGAATAAATTGTGGTAAGAGAGAGTCTGCCGGGGGTGGGCGGGTTTTCATCCGCAAACCCGACGGTTACAAAACACTTGATGACGATTTCTCCCGTCCCGAGGATCTTGCCTGCGTTCCCGGTAAAAGCCAGGGGCGCCGTGAGAATACAGCTGCCTAAACCAAGTTCCCGGCCTTTGAGCAGAAATCCCTGCAGCGCCAGACCGGCGGATATGTCGAGATCAGAGTCGTCTCTTTTGCTTTTAGTAATGATTCCCGCCTGGCGAAGATGGCCGGCAAAGCCCCCTTCCGGGGTGACTGTGCCGACGGCGAAAAGAACAGGGGCCTGGAAAATAAATTCCGAATAGCGCCAGTAGGAGTTGATCCAGTTTCTTAAATGTTTGGGACGGTCGCAGGCGGCTGCTTTGGTTAAAAGCAGGTCTTTGCCTTTAAGCATGGTTTGTTGAAGGTTATTTCTGCTTGCCGGCGATTCGAAACGAATAAACCTTACGGGCTGACTATTCCGAGGGGAAGGAGCGCAGGAGGCCGCAAAAATCATTCTTTCCAGCCATTCTTCGGGCGGGCTGGCGGCGGTATATTTTCTGATGCTGCGCCGGAGCATCAGCAAATCGTTAAAATCAGCCATTTTTTTTGCTTTCTTGCCAGACAATATAGCTTGTGATGTCTTTTATTTTAAGTACCGGTCCCCCCTTTAAATCCTCCAGAATCTCCTTTATTCTGGAACCGGTGAGAGCGGGATATTTTTCCGCCAAATAACCGGCGGCGTCTTTGTTTTCTTCCTTCGCCTTGTGCAGATGGAGTCTCATAGTCCGCAGGTAAATGTCGTCGTCGTTTACTTCAATATTAAATCCGGCATTGATTGCTACGGAAAGTTCGAGGAGGTCTATGGATTCCGCCCCCAATTCTCTTATCAGGTAAGTTTCCGGGTTTATTTCTTGTCCTTCAATGTCGAGGATTTCCGCGACTATTTTTTTGAGTTCTTTCAATGTATCCATTGTATATTTCCTGTGTTGTTTATTTGCAGGCCGTCATCCCGCCGTCCATCGTTAGTTCCGTGGCGTTAAAGCCCGCGGCGCTCTCGGAAAGAAGAAAAAGAATGGCTTGGGCCACTTCTTCCTCCGTTAGAAATCTTCTTGTGGGCACCAGTTGCAAGGCTTCCTCGTTGTGAGATTCCAGATATTTTTTCCCCCGGCCTGCCTGGATGTAACCGGGCCGGAGGATAACGGTCGTGATGCCCTTGGCGCCCAATTCGATTCCGAGATTTTTGTACAGGGCCTCGGAGGCCAGCTTCGCTGCGGCGTAGAAACCCTGACCGGCTTTGGCTCGAGCTGCGGCGACGGAGGAAACGAAGACAAGGCGTCCCCTTTTCCGTTTCATCATGATCCGGCTGATCTTTTTCAATAACTCCGCCCGAAAAGATATATTGTTTTGAAAATATTGATAAACCCGCTCCTCATCGGCCAGGGCCACGTAATCCTCAAAATCATCCTGGGCAAAATCGACAACAAACTCTACATCGCCGCCTTTTTGAGCAAGCAGCGCTTTCAGGGTTTCGCGGTCGCCGAAATCGAGATGCAGGGTGTCATATGCTTCTTTCGGGAATGACGACAGGCGGGTGTCAATCTTTTTCCTGCCTTTTTCATTGCGAAAGGTCAGGATCGGATGCAGCTTTGCCTCTTCCATGGCCGCGGCTAGGGTGAGTGCCAGATCACAACTGCCACCCAGAATGAGGGCATTTTGTCCGTTAAATTGAAGATTCATTTTCTTATTGTTCCTGCTGCCCGTATTTTGCCACTGTCGCCCAGACTGCAAATCAGGCGGTCCGGAAGTACCTCTATAATCAAGGAATATTCGCCGGGATGGAGGAATTCTCGAAAAACGAAATTCTCCACTTGATGGCAAGGAAAGTCTATGCCGAGTTTTTCCGCCGCTTCAAGAAAGGCCTGAACAATCAGACTGCCCGGAACAATCGGATTGCCCGGAAAATGGTCGGCGTAAATCTTATCGGCAGGGTCAAAAAAGACCGTCCCTTCCACCATGCTGGTTTTATCCTCTGTTTGCAGGATCATGATGGCGTTTACCCTTCCGTAATAGTACGTATGGCCTCATAAGTAACCATGCAGAGCCGTTCCAGCTGATCCATTGTTATGGAAAGGGGCGGCATCAGGACGATGACGTCGCCCAGGGGCCGGATGAGCACGCCATGTTGGCGTGCTTCAGTGATTACCCGGTGTCCGACCCGTTGGCGGGGTGGATAGCCTTTTTTTGTTCTTTTGTCCTCTACGAGCTCAATTCCTACCATGATTCCCCGCTGACGGACATCGCCCACATGGGACAGCGAGGAAAAGGGAGTCAACGCGCGGGTTAAAACGGCGATTTTTTCCTGGAGTCCTTCCAGAATACTTTCTTTTTCAAAAAGTTTGATGTTGGCCAGAGCGGCGGCGCAGGCCAGGGGATTCCCCGTAAAAGTGTGGCCGTGGAAAAAGGTCTTGAATTCTTCGAATTTACCCAGAAATCCCTCATAAACTTTTTCTGTGGTCAGGGTGGCGGCCAGGGGCAGGTAGCCGCCGCCGATTCCTTTGGAGACAGCCATTAAATCCGGGGTGATTCCTTCCTGATCGCAGGCGAACATCGTGCCCGTTTTGCCGAAACCGACGGCTACTTCATCGGCAATCATGAAAATGTTGTATTCCGTACATAATTCCCTCACCCTTTTCAAATAACCGGGGGGCTGGAGCAGTATGCCTGCGGCGCCCTGAACGAGTGGTTCGATGATAAACGCCGCCGTTTCGCGGGCGTGTTTGATTACCGTTTCCTCCAGATTGCGGAAGCACTCGTGATCACAGGCTTGACGTTCCTTTCCGAAGGGGCAGCGGTAACAGTGGGGAGATTGGACCGGTATCGTCGGGAAAAGAAGGGGATTGTAGGTGGCATGGAAAAGATCGATTCCCCCCACGCTTACGGAGCCTATAGTGTCGCCGTGATAGGCGTTTTTCAGTGTAATGAACTTGGTCTTGCGGTGATCGCCCAGGGCGGCTTGCTGGTGGTATTGAAAAGCCATCTTGACGGCGATTTCGACGGACGTTGAACCGTTGTCCGAATAGAACACTTTCGTCAAACCTGCAGGAGCTATGGAAATGAGCTTCTTAGCAAGTTTTATGGCGGGAATGTTGGAAATGCCGAGAAGGGTGGAGTGAGCGATTTTACCCAGTTGTTCCGTAGCAGCATCGTCCAATTCCTTCTTACGGTGGCCGTGAACGTTAGTCCAGAGCGAGGAAACACCGTCTATGTAATTATTTCCGTAAATATCCTGGAGCAGGCATCCTTCTCCGGCGGCGATAATGAGAGGCGTCTCCCGGCTGTATTCCTGCATTTGAGTAAAGGGATGCCATATATATTTCAGATCGTCCGCTTCCAGTTGTTTATTTGTTTCCATATCAGTTTTCATTTTCAGCAAGGTTAAACTCCTGTATGATTTCCACATCCACATACGGTGCTTTTTTTCTGAGTTGATGGGTTAATTGCCGATCATTACGCCATTGGCCCTGGCAGTGAAAAATGATAATACCGCTTCGAGCCGAGAGGCCTGCCTAACAAAAAGCGAGGGTATTGTCAACCAAATATGCTCATTAGAGTTGACAATTGTTGTAGGCGGAAACAGGCGCTATAACTTCGTTGAATTCCGGGGTTGAATTCCCGAGATTGACTTTTAACCGTCCATGATTTAAAAGTTGAAAGATATTCATATTAACAGGAGAGAGACAATTCAAATGAAAAAGAAAGATTTACTGAATAAAAAAGTTGAACACATTGACATCAAAAAAATCAATTCCGTGAACATTATCGAGGCCATGAAGAAGATGTCTTTTTCCGCCCGCGATCTGGCCAATGCCTCCGACATTTACAACCGGATGCTCAAAGAAAAGAATTGTGTAGTAATACTGACTTTGGCCGGTTCCACATCCGCGGCCGGCTGTATGCAGGTTTATGTGGATATGGTAAAAAACAATATGGTTGACGTTATTGTCGCCACCGGCGCTTCGATAGTGGATATGGATTTTTTCGAAGCTTTAGGATTCCGACACTATCAGGGCACTCCTTTTGTTGACGATAAGTTATTGCGCAGCCTTTATATTGACAGGATTTATGATACCTACATTGACGAAGAAGAGCTTCAGGCCTGTGACAAAACCATCAAGATAATCGCCGATGCCCTGCCTCCCCGTCCTTACTCTTCGCGGGAATTTATTCGCGAAATGGGGAAATATTTAAAAAAGCATTCGAAGAAAAAGGATTCACTTATACAGGCTGCCTATGAACACGATGTTCCCATCTTTTGTCCGGCCTTTTCCGACAGCTCTGCTGGATTTGGCCTGGTCCTGCATCAGGAAGAATATCAGGACAACCATGTTTCCATTGATTCCGTCAAAGATTTCAGAGAGCTGACCAAGATTAAAATCAAAGCGGGAACCAGCGGATTGTTGATGATCGGCGGCGGCGTGCCGAAAAATTTCGCCCAGGACACGGTGGTCTGTGCGGAAATACTGGGACACGAAGTACCCATGCATAAATATGCAGTGCAAATAACCGTTGCCGATGTGCGCGACGGCGCCTGTTCCAGCTCCACACTCAAGGAAGCCAATTCCTGGGGAAAGGTCGATTCTTCCTGTGAACAAATGGTCTTCGCGGAAGCTACTACAGTTCTGCCGCTTTTGGCAAGCTATGCATATCACAAGGGAAGCTGGAAAACGCGCAAGAAATGGCAGTTGTCCAGGCTTTTTGATGTTCAGAAAAAAAATACACTAAAAAAAATGAAGAAATCTGACGTTTGAGACGATAATCAAGGTAGCCGAAGATTTCAATGGTGGAGATGAGGGGGATCGAACCCCTGGCCTCGGCGTTGCGAACGCCGCGCTCTCCCAGCTGAGCTACATCCCCAATCTGGTAACATGCAACAGAAAAAACTTGGGGGAGGATATATATTATTGTCCGTGTTAGTGTCAAGGATTTCTCTTCCTGCTTGACAAAATCATGGTAATTTCCCTCTGTTCACCGCCTGTTTTCGGAGTTCAAATTAATGTTTTTTTTAAATGATATCTGTGCAATTGACATAATTTCAATAACTTAACATTAAGGGAGAATAATCATGGCGAAAATTGATGCTTTTTTCCAGCTCTTGAATGAACAGGGGGCATCCGACCTTCATCTTGTGACCGGACAGCAGCCGGCGATGAGAGTCCGAGGGGAAATTGAGCGGATTAAGTATGATGTTCTGGATAACGATGAACTCAAAGCAATGCTCTACGAAATTGCTCCGGAATACAAGGTCAAACAATTTGAAGAAACAGGCGATATTGATTTTGCTTATGAAATACCGGGGCTGGCCCGCTACCGCGCTAATTATTTCCAGCAAAAATGGGGTGTCGCCGCCGTTTTTCGTGAAATTCCCAGCGAAATCCTCACCTGTCAGCAGTTGTCTCTTCCCAATGTAATTGCCAAGCTGGCCTTGCTGCCCAGGGGTCTTGTACTGGTAACGGGACCTACGGGCAGTGGTAAATCCACAACACTGGCGGCCATCATTAATGAGGCAAACAAACTGCGTAAAGATCACATCATCACCATTGAAGATCCCATCGAATTTGTTCATAAGAGTCAGGGTTGTATTGTCAACCACAGAGAGGTCGGCATGCACACAAAGACTTTTTCTGCAGCTTTGCGCGGCGCCCTGCGTGAAGACCCGGATATCATTCTCGTCGGCGAAATGCGGGATTTGGAAACCATTTCTCTCGCCATAGAGGCGGCTTCCACCGGCCATCTTGTGTTTGGTACTCTGCACACGACCAGTGCGGCCAAAACAGTGGACAGGGTTATTGAAGTCTTTCCGGCCAATCAGCAGGCACAGATTCGTTCGACCCTGGCTGACGGTATCCGCGCCGTTATTTGTCAGACTCTCTTTAAGCGCATCGACAAAAAGGGACGTTGCGCCGCCATGGAAATACTGATAGCGACAGCGGCTGTTCGTAATCTCATTCGTGAATCGAAAACCTTCCAGATTCCCTCGATGATTCAAACCGGTAAAAAGTATGGCATGCAACTTCTTGATGACGCCATCTTCGATCTTCTCAACAAAGGTTGGATCGGCGGAGATGATGCTTATGCCAAATGCAATGATAAGAGTCGTTTCCGGCAGTTCCTCAAAAGCGCACCGGCGGATTTTACCGAAGTATAATCCAGACAAAAATAAAACAGTCGGGAGGGCAACATTTTGCCCTCCAAATATTTTTATAACGGAGAGGATGCTATGAGAAAGCAGGAAATTGATTATATCCTGGGCAAGATGCTGGATTCTAACAGAAATGTTTCCGATTTGAACATCACAGTAGGGAAATCTTTTCAGGTGGAGAGTTCGGGACAGTTGCTGACTGTCGGCATTGAACCGCCCTTTGATAATCTTACGCCTTTTCAGACGGAAGTGTTTGCTTTAAACCTGATTAATTATGATAAGCGGCTTACCGAAATGCTTCTTACCCATGGTTCCTGTGACTTATCATATGAACTTCCCGGTAAAGCGCGTTTCCGTGTTAATATCTTTTCACAGCGCGGCAATTATTCCATCGTTTTAAGAAAACTGGAAACAAAGATACCAACAATAGACGGTTTGGGTCTTCCCGAGCCCTTTAAAAGAATGGCGGAAGAGAAAAACGGGATTATTCTGGTTACTGGCGCCACCGGCAGCGGTAAATCCACATCGCTGGCTGCCGTTCTCGATGCAATCAATGAAGTGCATGCCTGCCATATCATCACTTTGGAAGACCCGGTGGAATTTGGACATCCCCATAAAAAAGCAACTTTCAACCAGCGGGAAATGGGGCAGGATTTTGATACATTTGCCAACGGTCTGCGTGCCGCGCTGCGACAGGCGCCAAAGGTTATCCTGGTTGGAGAAATGCGTGACCGGGAGACCGTAGAAATCGCCATGTCCGCTGCAGAAACAGGGCATCTCGTCGCCAGTACGCTGCATACGGTTGATGCCGGCCAGACTATCAATCGCATTCTCGGCATGTTTTCCATTGAAGAGGAAAAACAGATACGAATTCGCCTGGCCGATACCGTGCGCTGGATCGTCTGTCAAAGGCTGTTGCCCAAAGAAGGAGGGGGTAGAATTGCCGCTTTCGAAATTATGGGTACCAATTTGCGGGTCAAAGATGCAATCGTGAATGGCGAGTCGGAAGGCAAGACATTCTATGAAATTATTCAGGCATCCAAGGCCTATGGATGGATAACATTTGATGACTATATTGTTGAATTGTACAAGCAGGGACTTATCAGCGAAGAGACAGCCAAGGCCTACGCCTCCAACAAAGGCATTGTAGGCCGGGGCATTGATTCCGTAAAGAGCTCGCGCGGTGAAAAGACAACCGATCTGCTTGGAAAATTGCAGGTGGATAAAAATTACGGCAAACCCAAAATGTCTTGGTAACAGGAGGATTAGATCATGGAAGAGAAGACGTCACTCGCCAACGAAGTTTTTTCCGCGGGCTACGATGCTGCGGAATTTTCTTTTGACTTTATAGGTATGGACAGTGAAACCGCCCTGGTCTGTGAATCGGATCCGGCGATAAAGGAAAAAATAATAAAAGCGTTAACGGATATGAACTACCATATTACAGAAGCGGTTTCCGGACGTGAAGCTTTAAAAAACATGCGGTTTCATACTTATAATTTGATTGTTATCGGTGAAAATTTTGATCCGGCGGATGCGCAGAGCGGCAATGAAGTTTTAATTTACCTGCAAAATCTGGCGGCGGCAACAAGAAGGAATACATTTGTTGCACTGCTTTCGGACAACTACCGCACCATGGATAACATGATGGCTTTCAATAAAAGCGTCAACTTGATTATCAACAAGAAAAATATTGATGATATAAGGAAAATTATCAAACAGTCAGTGGAAGACAGCAATGCTTTCTACAGTACTTTTAAAGACTTGCTTAAGAAAATGGGACGAATTTAACAGCATCGTAAAACGCTATCTTTTTTCACTTACGTCCTTTATTAAGCCCAGGGCTTTATAGGAAATGGCGAGATGGCGAAGATAAACCGGATTATTCGGCTCTATTTTCAATGCGTGCTCGAAGGCTTTTATCGCTTCCTGATGGTGATTTGTGCGGGCCAGTATATTGCCGAAACGATTGTAGTATGCACCGGCGCCGGAACTGTCGCAACGTGCGGCGTCGGCGTATTCCGACTGCGCTTCTCCAATGCGGCCCAGGCCGACTAAGGCATCGCCCAGACAGCAATGATACAGAGGATTTGCCGGGTTGGATGCAATACAGGCATCAAGCAGTCTTTTTGCATCTTCATAATAACCGCTTTTAGCGAACAGATCAGCTATCCTGTAATAATAGCGGTCGGCCTGATCCGAATCTATTTCGCCCGCCCGTATATAAGCAGCCTCGCTGGCGGCAGTATTACCCTCGATAAAGAGAGCTTCTCCCCAAAGGCAATAAAAAGCAGGGTTGTCGTTTTCCAACTGAACTAATTTTTCAAAAGTGCTGCGGGCTTCCTGGACGCGATCGGCCAGAAGATAGGCATTACCCAACTCGGAAAGCAGGCAGACATCTTCAGGCTGGCGGACCACGGCGTTTGTGCAGATTTCCAAAAGCTTGCTGAAATTCTTTTCCTGCTTGTAAATGCGAACCAGTTCATCAAAAGCAAATCCGGTGAATATTCTTCTTTGCAGTTCCCGATCGAGCAGAATTTCCAAATACTCTATAGCTTTTGCTGTTGTGCCCCTGTCGTGATGAGCCCAGGCGAGTCTTAACAGAACTGATTCTTCTTCGGGATTGGCCTGATGAACTTCTTCCAGGAGCGCAATGGCTTCGGTATATTTCCCCTCCCTCAAAAGCTGATCCGCATTGTCCAGTTTATCCATTCTTCCCCTTTTATATTAAATTATTTGTCATTTTGGGGCGACGACTTAGCCCGTAATACGATAAAAAAGGGGAGAAAAATCTCCCCTGACTTTTTAGCAACCGCAGCAAGACGACCCACAGCCTTCCGCCGGTGTAAAAGCGGAAGTCAATTTAAATCCCGAACCACATGTAGATTCAATAAAATCAACGCTGATCGGTTGTGCCTGTTTCAGAGTTTCTTTATCAATGATAAATTTTATTCCCTTTTCATTAAATTCTTCATCTTCACTGGTTTGTTCACCCAGAGACATACCCAAAGCAGGGCCGCAGCAACCCATTGCCATTGTAATTCTGATCGCTGAATTCACGTCTCTCTCTTTGAGAAACTCCTTGATCGCCTCGGAAGCTTTATCTGTAACTGTAAACATTAAATTATCCCCTTTCTCGGATGGTTCTTGCGCCATCAATATTCGAAGTAACTTATCCATAATCAATGTGTTGTCAATTATTTTTTTAGTAAAAGCCGCAATGTGCTGATTATTTATGGATTTGTTTCCATTGACATTTAGAGCGCCTCTCGCTTATATTTAAAACCAACTAAACGAAAGGGTCTATCTTCAATGAAAAAGATTTCATGGTTGGTGTTTCTGGTCCTTGCGGTATTGGTTGCCCCCTGTTTTGCCGAAAATTTTGTAGTAAAGGGTGATATGAATTCGGCAATTCATTATGAGTTGCAGCAGCAGATTACGGCCGGCGATGCCATGCGTACATTATCTTTGAGCTTTGTTGTGCCCCAGAGTTTTGAATCCCCTACTTACAGCCAACAGATAACCAACTTGAAAATAACATTTTCTCCGGAAGCCGACGAGAGAAAGACGTCGATCGACGCACGCGGCAACAGCAGGGTCCTGTCCACTTGGACAAATGTTCCCGATAAGGTTGATGCGGTTATTTCTTTTGATGCTACAAACCGTACCGGATTAAAACTTGTGGAGACGAACGCGCCTTTTCCGCCGGTCGATATTCCCTCCGGTATGGACGACTATTTAAAAGCTACCGCGCAGGCACAGTCGGATAATCCGGAGATTCGTAAGCTGTCTTTGCAGCTGACAAAAGATGTAAAAACCCAGTTTGACGCCGTACAGCGGATTGTCTCCTGGATCGTAGATAACGT
>JBDKVD010000104.1:0-9341 GCA_039679325.1 Smithella sp. | reverse complement strand
ATTCTCATCCATGCCTTCCAGACCAAGCTGACTTAGCCTCACCAGCATGCGAATATTGAAATGGGTGATGGGTGTCCAGGGACATGTGCCCGTGCAGGTGCCGCACTGGTAACATTTTTTCAGGGCTTCGCCGCCGGCTTCAATGATAGCCTGGGACATTTCCAGAAATGGTGTTGCTATAGGTGACATGAAACAAATCTCCAAATTATTGATATATTCAGGCCGTCGGAATCAAAACAATTTTCATTAACATATGAACAGCAAAATCGCAACTCGATGCTGAAATAACCTTTGCCTTTGATGCATCCAAAATCTTAGCGGAAACCCTTACACTGTCTCCAAAGTGAAATCCACAACAAGTGTCCCTTTAATTACCCCGAAATCAAAATTAATGAAGAAAAATTTGTTGACATAAAAAATCAATCGCATTATAGTCTCGTCCGTCCGAAACGATGAATAATCGGACGGTCGAGTGTTCAATCATTTCCTGCTGGGGAATCGTTCAATGGTAGGACGCCGGACTCTGACTCCGTTAATCGTGGTTCGAATCCACGTTCCCCAGCCAAATTTACTCCTTGGTAACTTTCGTCCATGAATCCCGCAGCGGGACAATACGGTTGAAGACAAGTTTATCTTCTGATGTATCTGTATCAGCACAAAAATATCCCAGTCTTTCAAACTGATATCTGCTCCCCGGTTCTACACCTTTCAGACTTAACTCAGCAAAGCAGTCCTTGATGATCTCGAGGGAATTAGGATTCATATATTGCGTAAAGTCTTCTTCACTTCCGGGATCATAAATACTAAAGAGCCGGTCGTACAAACGCACTTCCACCGGCACACAATGATCAGCAGAAATCCAGTGAATAACACCCTGCACCTTGCGTCCGTCCGCCGGTGCTCCATTTCGTGTTTGAGGATCATAGGTGCAGTGCAATTCTACTACTTCACCGGTCTCCTCGTCTTGCACCATGCTTTCATATTTAATTACGTAAGCATTTCTAAGGCGCACTTCCCGCCCGGGACCAAGGCGATGGTATTTTCTGGGCGGATTTTCCATAAAATCGTCGCGATCAATATAGATTACCCGGGAAAACGGAACATTTCTGGTTCCCATATCAGGACGCTGCGGATGATTTTGGCTCTCAAACTGTTCAACCTGCCCTTCCGGATAATTGTCGATCACCACCCGCAGGGGGCGTAAGACACACATCGCCCGGGGCGCCCGTTCATTGAGATCATCGCGGACGCAATGTTCCAGCAGGGATACATCAATCAGATTGTCATTCTTAGCCACACCGATTTCAGCACAGAATTTTCGGATAGCTTCAGGCGTGTAGCCTCGACGTCGCATTGCCGTCACGGTCGGCATACGCGGATCATCCCAGCCTTGCACATATTTTTTCTGCACCAATTCAATAAGCCTGCGCTTGCTTAGAACCGTATAGCTCAAATTAAGACGGGCGAACTCGATCTGCCGCGGCCGATTGCCGGTAATTAGACGCCCGACAATCCAGTCGTACAGGGGACGATTGTTTTCGAACTCCAATGTACAGATAGAGTAAGTAATTCCTTCCAGAGCATCGGAAAGACAGTGGGCAAAGTCGTACATTGGGTAAATGACCCATTGTCCCGCTGTTCTGTAGTGTGGTTCCCGCTTGATACGGTAGATAACGGGATCCCGTAAAACAATATTGGGGGATGCCATGTCGATCTTAGCGCGAAGTGTATGGGCGCCATCCTCGAATTCTCCGGCCCGCATTCGTGAAAACATATCCAGATTCTCTTCGACGGAGCGGTTGCGATAAGGACTTTCTTTGCCCGGTTCCGTAAACGATCCACGGTTTTCCCGTACCTCATCGGCGTTCAAACTGCAAACATAAGCATCTCCTTTTTTGATAAGCTCAACAGCAAACTGATAGAGCTGTTCAAAGTAGTCGGAAGCATAAAACAGACGGTCACTCCAGTCAAATCCCAGCCAGCGAACATCACGGATAATCGATTCTACATATTCCATGGACTCACCTAATGGATCTGTATCATCCAGTCTCAGATTGCAGGTTCCCTGATACTGGGCGGCAATGCCGAAGTTCAGGCAAACCGATTTGGCGTGCCCTATATGAATATAACCGTTGGGTTCTGGAGGGAAGCGGGTGGCAACTCGTCCTTCGTTTTTGTTTGTCTGGAGGTCGTCTTCGATGATATCACGGATAAAATCGGTGGGGGATGAAGCTTTCGGTTGCGTCATACTAAAACTCCTTGTAACTTTCATTAAAAAAGGGAGCTCTCAGGCTCCCTTTAGATAAAGTTAATTATATAATTCTAAAAATTATCTTAATACTCTTTTGTCAACTTATCTAGTTCCGCCAGAGAAAATACAGGGCCGTCCTTGCAGACATATTTACTGCCAACATTGCAACGACCGCATTTGCCGATACCACACTTCATCCGCATCTCCAGTGAAGTGATGATGTTCTCTTTAGAGAAACCAAGATCGAAAAATACCGGTAACGTGAAACGAATCATAATCGGCGGGCCGCAAATTACCGCCACGGAATTTTCCTTGCTGGGAGCGACTTCCTTACAGACTGTGGGCACGAAACCTTCCCTGCCCTTCCAAGTAGCATCACCCTTATCCACGGTAACATTCATGTTCAGGTCATCTCTTTTTTCCCATTCTGCAAGCTCGTCTTTATAAAGAAGCAGACCAGGATTCCTGGCGCCATAGATAACTGTAATGTTGCCAAAACGCTTACGGTTATCACCGTAAATCATATAATTGATTAGAGAACGCAGAGTAGTAAAAGCAAAACCACCGCCGACGATCACAATGTTTTTTCCTTCAAGATATTCCAGCGGCCAGGAATTGCCCATGGGGCCACGAATACCCATCAAAGCACCCTCTTCCATTTCATGCAGAGCTGTGGTTACCACTCCGGCTTTCTGCACGGTGAATTCTACATACCCCTTTTGTGTAGGCGATGATGCTATTCCGATGGGCGATTCGCCTTTACCGAAGATGGAAAGTTCGCCGAATTGCCCGGGAATGTAACTATATTTTACCTCGTCTTCCGGATTTACGAACTTAAATCGAAAAGTCTTGATGTCTTTTGTATCGACTTCAGTAATAATTTTATCCACGATAACCGGATATGGTACATACGGGTTCTGCATTACTAACTCCCTAATTATATTTTTGAAATATCTTCAATTACTTTTCTGATGTCCAGATTCACTGGGCAGGACATGACGCAACGGCCACAGCCAACACAGGCAATCGCCCCGAAATTATCGACATAATACTTGAATTTATGCATAACGCGCTGACGCCATCTTTCCTTTTGTGATGTTCGCGGATTATGGCCGGACGTCTCTTTCGTGAAGAGCGGAAACATACAGGAATCCCAGGAACGGATACGTACGCCGTCACTACCTTTTGCTTCATCGCTGATATCAAAGCAATGGCAGGTCGGGCACATGTAGGTGCAAGTACCACAAGCCAGGCACTTACCATGAATTGTCGCCCAAATAGGATGTTCGAAGTTGTTGTCCAAGATAGGTTTTACTTCATGAGCCGGTATCCTGGATGATATTGCCTGCTTTGCCTTTTGGGCAATTTCTTTTTTCTTTGCATCGGACGCTGCATCAGCTTTGTCATCGCCAAAGTATTTGGCCAGTTTTTCTCCTTTGGGAGTGACAAACT
Source organism: Smithella sp. (assembly GCA_039679325.1). GTDB lineage: Bacteria > Desulfobacterota > Syntrophia > Syntrophales > Smithellaceae > MVRV01. The sequence goes on along the minus strand of JBDKVD010000104.1, from coordinate 5,638 downwards.
CCACCAGATAGTTTCCACCAATGTCGGTCAGCAGGATATCCGCACCGTTATCGGAAACCGGCTCGCCGTCGACTGATGTACAGAAGCAAGTGGCATATGGCGGCTTAACACAGGACAATGCGATTACCGTTGTATTGTTTCTTTTATTTATATAATATTCGTCCTTATATTTTTCTTGATCAAAAAGCATATCCAACAAAACAAAGCTCCGCGCGTCACACGGACGCACTCCAAAGAGAACTGCCGCATCAGCTTTATTTTCTTCAGCTGTTAAGGCCATACCCTGGGGGGTACGGGTAAATCTCATCATTGTTTCCGTATGCGGGAAGAAAACATTTTTCGGTGCATTCTTGGAATTTAAATAAGCAAAGAAAGGCTCAACATCTTTTCCCAGCGGAACAAAAAGCACGTTATCTTCTTTTTTCACCGGAGCCCAGACCAGGAATTCCTCTGCCATTTTCTTGGCAATGCCCGCCAGCGCTTCTTTTTTGATCAACCGTTTTTCCATATTTATTCCTAATTTAAGTATTTTCTCTGATTATATAAATATTATTAAATCAAGCTCAATTGTCTCAGTAATGGCTGAGGATCAAATATGTGTGATTTGAACGTTTCCTGCGATCCGGGAAGTCCCATAGCCAACGAAATCAATTCCGAAAAATAAAACACCGGCAGCTTCAAATCAGGACTGGGGCGCATATCCAGATTGGCCATGCATAGCGGGCAGGCTGTTACAATACAGTTTGCTCCTGCTTCCATCGCAGCACTCATTAGTTTGTCGCACATATCAATGACAATGGCTGTTTTGCTTATCGCCAATGATCCACCACAGCAATCGGTTTTGTATGACCAACTTTTTACATCAGCACCAATAGATCCCATTATTTTATCTAACATGAAGGGATTCTCATAATTTTCGAATTGGCAAACCTCCGGTGGACGTAACAATAAACATCCGTAATAGGAAACCGGCTTCAATCCGTTCAGCGGTTTAACAACCTTTGCAGCCAAGGCCTCTATACCGATATCATTGTAAATAATATCAATGGGATTACGTATAGCAATGCCACCCTGATATTTTGCGCCGATAATACCTTCAATTTTTGATTTGAGTTCCTTGTCAGCTTTCAAATGATGCTCGGCCGTTTTGAAACGATTAAAACAGGCTGCGCAGGGAACCATGACATCCATTGCTTCTTTTTCTGCGGCAACCAGATTACGCGCCGATAAAGCAATAGACAAATCAAAATTTGTGCTGTGCGCCGATGACGCTCCACAACATGACCAATCGTCAACTTCTTTCAGTTCGATGTCTAAGGCGCGACTGATGGCCTTCATGGACTGATCATATTCTTTTCCCGTCGCGTGCAGCGAACAGCCCGGATAATATGAAACTTTCAAGAGAGTAGCCTCCTTCTATACTTGTTACTTCACCGTATCAATCCGTTTGGCGTGGTACGGAACAATTTCATTATTTATCTACTTTTTGTTTTCTCAAAAATGTTTCTAACCGATTTCATGTCCTTTGTCCTTGGAGACAACAACGCCAACTTACCTTTTTTGAACATATCCAAACCCAGCATTGCATCAGCAAAGTAATCACCGGACTTGAGTTTGTACTTCACCATCATCATCGGTTCGTTTATCCGTCCTCCGGACTTCATACCCGACAAGAAGGCTTCATGGAATGTCAATATATTTTTCTCGCGAGCTCCAACACCGGATTCAATTGCCATCTGCCGAAGTACATCCATCATGCGCGCAATATCTACCTCATTGGGACAACGGGTGATGCAGGTTTCACACGAAAGACAAAGCCAAATGGTTGAGCTATTCAGCACTTCATCGCGTTTACCGTTTTGAATCATTTTAATAACCTTGTTGATGTTATGTTCCATGTGAGAAGACATGGGGCAGCCGGCAGTGCATTTGCGGCAATGGTAACATCTTTGAATCGGCACACCGTTGATCTTCTTATTAACTTCTTCTAAGAAATTTTCCATACGCACCTTCTATTCGCTAAACTTATTCTGGGTTGTAGATAAAATCTTCTTTATCCTGTTCACTGTACTTGCCCAGCGGCGGCATCTCTTCCATGGAAGAACCTGCTCGGGTACCGAACAATTCAAAGCAATCCTTCTCTATTTTTTTCAAATAACTGCGCAGGTCAACACCCATGGGACAAACGGAGATACAAGAACCGCAATCCACACAGCGTCCTACCATATGATACAGGCGCATGCATTGGAATACCTGCGTATCACTTTTATCTTCGCCAATTCCAACCCATTGCGGCTGGCTTTGTTCTGCAAAACAGGTTGGACAATAGCAGGATGGGCAGGCCTGACGGCAGGCATTGCAACGAATACATTTTTCCATTTCTTTCGTAAAATATTCCCAACGCTCAGCAACGTCTTTATTCTCAGACTCCGTAACTTTGTCGTATTCAGTGGAGGGGTCTTTCGCCGGAGCCGGTGAGCCGACCATTACATCAGATATAATCGGATTATTAAAACGGCAGACAACACAGTTAGGTGCAATAACATCGGTGAAAGCAACTGTTTTGTCACCTGCTGACGTTTTCATTTTCAATTGCCCGCCTTCTATCGATCCCTCAACAATATCCGCTCCATCCACAGCTTTCGCCAGATTCTTCCTGTCGGCATATCCTTCACAGGGCACACCGATAATATAAATATCTTCTCTCTGATACTGACGCTCCTGCAAGTGGATGATGATCGAACGGGTTGTACAGCCGCGGGCAACAACACCAATAACTTTCTTCTTGCGGTCTTCCGGTTTGACACGCTTCTGTGATTCCCTATGCTGCGTGACCAGGTCATGAACAAACTTAGCTAAATTCTGTGTACAGAGCTCATTAAAAACAAGTTTGTCTGCTTCTTCCTGCGTCGTCACGAAGCAAGGTGTGGCCGTTAAAGGCAGTGTTCCTTTTTCGTAGCCGATAATGACATCTACCTTCTTCTCCGAAAGCAGTCCTTTAGCAACTTCTCGCAATTTTGATTCGATGTTTTCCACAGTGATGATTCCCCGTTTAATTTTTATTCCAAAAGTTTAACTAATCTCTTTTATCATCTTACTGGCTGGTCCCAAGGCCTTGACTTTAGCTGTAACGCCCTTTATTACCTGCGCGAACCTGTCGCCTTCGGAAGCGGAAACCCAGGTAAACATGGTTCTGTCGCCTTCCATACCGATGTAATTCAGGAACCTCTTTAACGCCGCAAACTTGCGGCGCGCCACTAAATTCCCGGATATATAGTGGCATTCACCCGGATGTCAACCGGATACCAGAACGCCGTCGGCTCCGCTCTGCAGGGCTTTCACTATATAAAAAGGATTTATTCTTCCCGTGCAGGGAACACGTATGATCCTGACATTTGGCGGATACTGAATTCTGCTGATACCAGCCAAATCGGCTCCCGCGTAAGTACACCAGTTGCAGACGATGGCGACAATTTTCGGTCCCCATTCTTTGTTTGCTAAATTTTCAGCCATATATTATATATTCTCCTTCCGGCGACAATGCGCCGCTTTATCAGCCGTTTACCTTAGTTTAAATTATATATCTGTGCCAGCACTTCTTCGTTATTGAATCCATTGAGGTCGACGGCGTTCATACGGCAGGATGCAGTACAGACACCACAACCCTTGCAGAGAACCGCGTTAACTTCGGCGCACCCTTCATCTACATTTACCCGAATTGCACTGTAAGGACAATTGATTTCGCAAAGACCGCAGGCCGAACATCTCTCTTTATTGACATAGGCTGTCTTGCCTTCCGCCTCAATAAAATCAAGAGTCAGAACGGTACAGGCACGGGAGACTGCCGCGTTGGCCTGGGTAACACTTTCATCACTGAACTTCGGTGAATGCGCCATTCCGCACATAAACACGCCATCAGTCTGGAAATCCACCGGGCGCAACTTTACGTGAGCCTCGAGGAAGAAACCATCCTGGTTGGTGGGCACCTTCAACATTTGACCAATCGCCGCATTTTCCGGATTAGGCACAACACCGACACTAAGAGCCACCATATCGGCAGTTAAGGAAATCTCTTCATTGAGAATCGGATCCAGCACTTTTACGGCAACCTTATCACCGTCGGCAATTACTTCCGGTTTTCTGTCTTCTTCATAAGATATGAATTTGATATTCGCTTCACGCGCCTGCTTGTAATAATCCTCTTTGAAAGCAAAAGTGCGGATATCACGGTAAAGAATTGTTATATCACGAGATGGATCAGCGGCTTTTAATTCCAGCGCGTTTTTGACTGCTTCACTGCAGCAGTAACGGCTGCAATACGGATGCTCTTTATCGCGCGACCCAACGCACTGAATCATCACTACACTTTTCACAGCTGCGAGATCGGCGGGCTTTTCATAAATCAGTGTTTCTAATTCTCGTTGCGTTTTAACTTTTGCGCTCTGGCCGTAAAGATAATCTTTCGGCTTGTTTTCATAAGCACCTGTGGCAACAATTACAATACCATGCTCAAACACTTTTTCGCCGTCTTTGGCCTGCACCGTAGTTTTGTAGTTGCCGATAAAGCCGTCAATTTTTTTAATCTGGGAACTTGTGTAAACAGTAATCAGGGAATTCTTGGAAATCTTATCCAGGAGAGACTTCAGGTGTTTACGGGTATCAAGCCCTTCCAGCGTTTTATATAAATGACGGTAATTACCGCCCAGTTGATCATCCTTTTCCACAATACATGATGCAAAATTCTGATCAGCAAGTGACAGTGCTGCGGTCATACCGGCTATACCACCGCCGATAATCAAGGCTGCGTGATTGACGGAAAGCTGACCGGGTTTCAGCGGTTTTAAATATTGAGCTTTGGCCACAGCCATTCTCACGAGATCTTTGGCCTTTTCCGTTGCCGCTTCGGGCTCATTCATATGCACCCAGGAATCCTGGTCGCGGATATTGGCCATCTCGAATAAATATCTGTTCAAACCTGCTTTTTCGCAGTTTTCCTGGAATAATCCTTCATGTGTACGCGGTGAACAGGAGGCAACAACAACCCGTGTAAGGTTCTGCTCTTCGATAACTTCGGCCATCTTTACCGCAGTATCCTGTGAGCAAGTAAATAGATTGTCCGCAGTATAAACAACAGAAGGCAATGTCGCGGCATAATCACGGACAGCCGGAACATCAACCACGCCCCCGATATTGATACCGCAATGACATACGAAAACGCCGGTGCGTACAGACTGTCCACGCAAATCTTTTTCTTCCGGATTTTCTACAGGCGTAATCATTGTGCCGCGTCTAGCCGCGAGCAATCCCTCCGCACAGGCAGCGGCGGCGCTTGCTTCCATAACTGTTTCCGGAATGTCCTTCGGCCCACCGAAAGCACCGCAGACAAAAACACCGGGACGGGACGTATGTACCGGATTTTCCAGCATGGTTTTGCAGAAGCCATGTTCTTCAAGTTCAATCCCCAGGCTTGCAGCCAGTTTTTTGGCTTCTTTGGGGGGCATAAGACCTACCGACAGCACTACCATATCAAATTCTTCTTCCGTTAAAGTGCCGTCCTGATTTACATATTTAATCAGCAGATTATTACTCTGCTGCAATTCTTTGATTACTGAAGGCATGGAGCGAATGTAGCGAATGC
>JBDKVD010000103.1:0-5515 GCA_039679325.1 Smithella sp. | reverse complement strand
ATGGTCGGGATGGCGCGATTTGAACGCGCGACTCCTGCGTCCCGAACGCAGTGCCCTACCAAGCTGGGCCACATCCCGACGTGGCACGGACGATATAAAATTTATTTCTAAATGTCCACTTTTTTTTCTTTAATTTCCAATTTCTTATCAACAATCTGATTTCACATTATAATTTTTTTGTCTGCGGCTTCCGGTTTTCTGCGGAACTTATGTAGTTAATTGTTTTTTGCCCAATGGCATGCTATTATAGGCATCATTTTTAAAAAGGAGAAGCAGTGATAATCTTCGATTTGAGATGTGAAAACGGTCATAAATTCGACGGTTGGTTCAAGGACCGCGAGGCTTTTATTGAGCAGAAGTCTCAAAAGCTTGTCGTTTGTCCGATCTGCAATAGCTATAATGTTGATATTATTCCTTCTTCGGTTGCTATTGTGAGTAAAGATCCACGGTCTGCCGTCAAGGATAAGGAGATTACCCTGCAGCAGGCGTTGCAGGCGCTTCATCAATATGTAGATAAAAATTTTGAAGATGTGGGCGATCGATTTACCGAAGTTGCCTTAAAAATTCACTTCGGGGAAGAAGAAAAGCGTAATATCAAAGGAAAAACGACTCCTCAGGAAGAAGAGACTTTAAAAGAAGAAGGTGTTCAGTTCATTAAAATTCCTGTCCCCAAATTGGATAGCTGATTCCTCAATATTTTGTGCTTTATTACCATAACTACTTTAGTAAATTTCAATAGCCAATTCTTTAAAGGTTTTCATAATTCATGCAGAAATCTTATAAAAGCATCATTTATAGTATCGGCAATACACCGCTGGTCGAGATAAACCGGCTTAATCCCAATAAAAAAGTAAAGATCATGGCAAAAATTGAAAGCACCAATCCCGGTGGATCCATTAAGGATCGAACTGCATTATTCATGATCGAAAGGGCGGAAAAAAGAGGTGAATTAACTCACGATAAAATAATACTGGAAGCGACCAGCGGAAATACGGGTATTGGGCTGGCGATGATTGCCGCTGCCAAAGGGTACAAATTATGTCTGACATTGCCGGAGTCGGCCAGTGAAGAGAGAAAAAAAATTTTGCGCGCTTTGGGTGCCGACTTGTATTTTACACCTGCCAATCAGGGGACTGACGGCGCTATTGAAGTTGCATACAAGATGCTTCGCGAGAACCCCGGTAAATATTTCGGCACCGATCAATTCAATAATGAAGATAATATTGCCGCCCATTACTCTGGAACGGCACAGGAAATCTGGGATCAAACCGAGGGTGCCGTTACCATGGTGGTTATCAGTCTCGGTACCAGCGGCACAGCTATGGGAATTTCCCGCAGGCTTAAGGAATTAAATCCACAAATTAAAATTGTCGGTGTCGAACCTTATTTGAAGCACAAAATTCAAGGCTTGAAGAATATGCGCGAGTCTTACACGCCGGGTATATTTGACAAGAAGCGCCTCGATGAAAAGGTGAATATTCTCGATGAGGACGCTTTTACCATGGGGCGCCGACTGGCCCGTGAAGAGGGAATATTGGCCGGTATGAGTTCAGGAGCCGCCATGTTTGTTGCCGCCCAAAAAGCGTTGCAGATGCAGGAAGGTCTGATCGTTGTAATTTTCCCGGACAGCGGAGAACGGTATTTAAGCACGGAATTATTTGCCGTCAAAGAGGAAGCTTCTACTTTCGGTCTTTACAATACGTTGCAGCGCCAGATAACGTTTTTCAAACCTGTTAATTCCAGAGAAGTTCTCATCCATACTTGCGGACCCACTGTTCATGACGCACCTCATATGGGCAATTACCGGCGTCTGGTGGTGTCCGATCTGGCTTGCCGTTATTTGATCTATAAAGGGTACGCAGTTAAACATATAGTAGATATCGTCGATCTTACCGACAAGTCCGTAAAAGGTTCGGAAAAAGAGGGGATGGAACTTGCCGATTATACGAATAAATATTTACAGGTTTTTTTGCAGGATACGGAATCTTTAAATATCCTTAAAAATAATATTTATATTAAAGCATCCGACAACGTTGATGAAATGCTGAAAATCGTTGAGAAGCTAGTCGATAAAAATTTCGCCTACGAGAAATTGCATTCGGTTTATTACGATATATCCAAATTGGCTGATTACGGGATTCTTTCGAATGTGAATTTACATAAAACCAGACAGGCTAAAACCATAGATTTGGACGATTATGAAAAAGACAACCCGATGGACTTTGTCCTTTTAAAAAGGGGAAGTCTGGGAGAACTGAAACGAGGAATATATTACAAGACTAAGTGGGGTAATATCCGGCCGGGCTGGCATATTGAGTGTGCTGCGATTTCTCATAAGTACCTGGGGGCTGTTTATGATATTCACATCAGCGGCGTAGATGAAGTTTTTCCGCATTGCGAAAATATTTTGGCTATTAATAAAGCTTTTACCGGAAAGAGCGGTGCGAATTATTGGCTTAATGTGGAATTGGTAATGGTTGCCGGTAGAAAGATGTCACGTTCATTAAATAACGCTTTGCCTTTGTCTCAATTGTTCCAGAGAGGTTATCAGGGCAGAGATGTCCGATTATTCCTGTTAGGGGTACATTATCGCAAGCCGCTCAATTATTCCGAAAAAGCTCTGGAGGCGGCAAAGAATAATGTCAGGAAGCTCGACATGTTTGTCTGCCGGCTTAATGCTGTTGATAATGAAGGCGACGGATATGGCGAGTTGGACCAGTTGATTTATGATCTTAAAAATGGTTTTGTTGCCGCCCTGGATGATGACTTGAATGTTGCTGTTGCCCTGGCAGTGCTTTTTGATTTTATTGGTAAAGTAAATCCTCCTTTAAATCAGGGAATAATAAACAAAAAAGACAGCCAGAAAATAATGGCGGCACTGGAAAGTATCAATGAAGTTCTTGGAGTGATGAATTTTGAAGTGCGGTACCCATCGAAAGAAATACAGGATTTAATTGCAAAAAGAGAAGCTGCGCGAAAAGCGCATAATTGGCGGGAGGCAGATACGCTGAGATCTCAGCTGGCTTCTTTGAATGTCGATGTCCTGGATACGCCGCAGGGGACAGCCTGGCATTTTAAGTAAAAAAATTGGAGCAGCATTTAATGTATAATACATGGGGAGGGGTGCAAAATGGAATTGACTGAAAAAGAAAAAGCTACTCTTCTGGATATTGTAAAACAAACTGTCGAAAGTAAGACTAAAAATAAGAATCTTCCCAAAATAACGGTGGATTCAGAAATACTGAAGGAGAAAAGAGGCGCTTTTGTTACCTTAAAAAAAAGAGGCCTTTTACGAGGGTGTATTGGTTACATCAAGGGAGTTAAGCCGCTATGGGAAACGGTACAGGAAATGGCTGTGGCCGCCGCCTTTGACGATCCCCGTTTCCCTTCTGTGCGAGCTGAAGAGTTAAAAGATTTGTCGTATGAAATATCCGTGTTGACTCCCCTGCGACGTATAAAAAATATTGATGAAATTCAAGTAGGAAAGCACGGCTTATATATTGTCCGCGGATTTAATTCAGGTTTGTTATTGCCCCAGGTGGCACTCGAGTATGGCTGGGACAGGGAAAGCTTTCTTAGAGAAACTTGTTATAAGGCTGGTTTGTCACCCGATGAATGGATGGATAATGAAACGGAAATTTATATTTTTTCTGCTGATTATTTCGGCGATAAGGATGAACCTGAGAATTAGATAAATCATGAAATCATCTTTGATTAAAGAATTTACTTGACAAACATGATTATAAAAATTAAAGTCTGCAATTCGCACGGGGGTGTGCGGTTGTTTTTATTGACTTAAATTTGTATATTGCTGATATTAAAAGGGAATTAAAGGGTTGCTGGCGTAGCTCAATCGGTAGAGCAGCTGATTTGTAATCAGCAGGTTGCGGGTTCGAGTCCCATCGCCAGCTCCAGTTACGATATAAAGTTTATGATGGAGGGGTTCCCGAGCGGCCAAAGGGAGCAGACTGTAAATCTGCCGGCGGAGCCTACGGAGGTTCGAATCCTCCCCCCTCCACCATTATTTTTTTGAAGTGAAAATTAGCGGGAGTAGCTCAGTGGCTAGAGCGTCAGCCTTCCAAGCTGAGGGTCGCGGGTTCGAATCCCGTTTCCCGCTCCAGGAAGTTTGTTTCGATTAACTTGAGGACGAAAATCCTCAGCAATTTGCGCCCATGTAGCTCAGTCGGTAGAGCACATCCTTGGTAAGGATGAGGTCACCAGTTCAATCCTGGTCATGGGCTCCAGTTAAGGGAGAATTATGCGGAACAATATTATTTTGGCTTGTACTGAATGCAAGCAAAAAAATTATACGACGACAAAAAATAAGCGTACCATGCAAAACCGCCTGGAAATGAAGAAGTATTGCAAGTTTTGCCGGGGGCACAAGTTACATAGGGAAACCAAGTAAAGTTGGTACAAAACAAACAGGCCAGTAGCTCTAATGGATAGAGCGCCGGACTCCAAATCCGGATGCTGGGGGTTCAAGTCCCTCCTGGCCTGCCAGTTTTTTTCCCCTTTTGTTAAGGGTTTGGGAAATGGAAAAATTCAAGTTGGTGATGCAAAAGGTAACGCAATTTTTGGGCGATGCAAAAGCCGAGCTTAAAAAGGTTACCTGGCCGTCACGAAAACAAGCAATGGCATCCACCTTTGTGGTAATATTCATCGTTTTTGTTATGGCGATTTATTTTGGTATTATTGATTTTGGTTTGGCCAAACTTATTAAATTTATTTTAGGTTAGTAAAATGGCATTTAAATGGTATGTTGTACATACCTACTCCGGATATGAAAACAAGGTGAAAATCAGCCTGCAGGAAAGAATTGAGCTGGCTAATGCTCAGGCTTATTTTTCCGATATCCTTATCCCCGAGGAAGATGTCGTGGAATTAATTTCAGGGGAAAAGAAAACTTCCAAGCGTAAGTTTTTTCCCGGTTACATCCTTGTCCGGATGGAAATGAATGATGAAACATGGCACATAGTTAAGGATACGCCCAAGGTGACCGGTTTTATCGGCAGTAAAGACAAGCCTTCGCCTATTTCGGATAAAGATGTCGAAAATTTGAAAGTCAGAATTGATGAAGGAACTTTAAAACCCAAACCGAAATTTAAGTTCGATGTTGGTGATCATGTAAAAATCATTGATGGACCGTTCACTAACTTTGACGGTGTTATTGATGAAGTAAGGCCGGAGAAAGGGAAGCTACGGGTTATTGTCAGTATTTTTGGCCGCCCGACGCCGGTGGAGCTGGATTTTATTCAGGTAGTACAGGGGTAATTAATTTATTAGAGGCCGCATGTAAGGCCCAAAAAATTTTAGATCAGGGTGATCATTATGGCAAAAAAGGTTATTGCAGGCATTAAATTGCAGATTAAAGCGGGAAAGGCGACGCCATCGCCTCCGATTGGTCCGGCGTTAGGTCAGCACGGCGTCAATATTATGGAGTTTTGTAAGGCATATAATGCCTTGACGCAAAAACAGGAAGGAATGATTGTCCCCGTTGTAATTACTGTTTATG
>JBDKVD010000102.1:0-3837 GCA_039679325.1 Smithella sp. | reverse complement strand
GTTAATGTTGTCGAACAGCTTTTTATCCAGAAAAGACAAGCTGACGTTTCTTAAGTAAATCATTTATTCTTCCTTATATAAGCCAGCGGGTATATAGGAAAAATATGGGAAACTGTCAATTGATAATGTTGGGGGGGTAGTTTTATAAACTCAGAGCAGAGTGGACAGTAAATCGCACGATATGTGGTAAAGAAAACGGGCCTGTTCCGGGAACGAACAGACCCGTTTTCTCGATCGGGTTTATTTTTCGGCAGGTTAGCGAATTACCGCTTTCTTGAAAAACACTCCCTGCTGTCCCACATTCAGTATGGTTTTATCGGCAGAGACCTCCCAAAGTGGGAAATAGCGACTCCCTCCCATCTGTGTTCTGGATGATACCAATACAGCTTCCACTTTTTGAGGTTTCTCTTCCTTTAACGACTCCACCGCTAACCGCACAGCATCTTCTTTCTTCAGGTAAGCCGTCGGCTTGAAAACACCTATTTCCTGGAAATTACCGTTGTAAGCATTCACCAGGATCGAGAGGCTGGCCAGACGGCCCCCCTGTTCCGTGGTGTAAGGAATAATATAGTAGCCGCCCTGCCTGGCGTTGACCAGCATAGGCTCCAGAGGTTTTGCTTTTTTCAGGAGGCTGTAAGTCTTTATCTCATCCAATTTATATTTTTCGATCCATTTAGCGGCAAAACTCAGAGCGTCCTTCGGAGTAATAACCGTACCTCTCAGGACCTCACGGGGAGCTTTCGCCAATCCTTTGATTTCCGGGGGTTCCGTCACAATCACATATTTCCCCGCATAGACGCTTCCTGCCTTGTTGACGGTTTGGAATTCACTGTACCAGGTGCTGCCGGAGATGAATCGCTCCACTGCAGGGCTTCCCATCGGCACAGCGGGATCGTTGAACCAGACGAAACTCAGGTTTACCGAAGTGACGCCGGGCGCTGTCGGATCCAAATCGGTGATGATTCCCCGGACGGCAATCCAATGCTCCTGGTGCGGCGCATAATCATTATGTGCTTCCGTATCCAGCAGCACGGCAGTCGGGTACCGATATCGCGTCATTAATCGAGCCATGGTGAACATGAGCGCCTGCGGATCAGTATCGGAATGTATGCTCCACGTCCCCGACGGAGGACAAAGATTTTTCATGGCCGCCCGCATCCCTTCGGGATCGGCATCCCACATGTCTTCGGTTTTGTAGCTTTGAATGCTGAGCCAGATATCTTCCTGCAGAAGGCTGCAGCTTCCTGCAGGATATCCTTCCATAATCATTTGCGCTGAAGCAGCTCCGCACCAGTTAGTCGCCTCCTCCGGATAGTCGGGCACCGTGAGCATTACGCTGTGGGCCCGGACAGATGAGACTGAAATAAACAGGAGCGAAAAAATACCTGCCAGCAGGCAAAATATAATTTTTATCTTCCGGTTCGGTTTTGTCATGTCTGTTCTCCTTCTCTAACGTTATCTGACGACGGGGGGCGGCAGGGGTGCTACACAAAAGGCCCCGACATTGTTAATAGTAATCGACTTATGATAGTCCCGGTAGAGCAGATAGTTGTAACCGTCGATGGTCCTTTTCCAGGCCCACAGGTAGAAAGTATGGGCGCATTTGGTGTGAGCACTCCAGGTGGTTGCCACTCCTCCGGAGCCGGGAAGAGAACGGGGTACGTCGAAGTTCTGCACTCCGGCCCAGGCATGAGGCGCCGCCACGGCCGGATGATTGGAATAAGAATCGCTATACACCGACTCCGACTGGTTATCTCCCCACATGGCGGTCAGGCCGTAATTCAAGAGATGCTGATTGGGATCATTCGCCGTGATACTGAAATAGAACTGGTTGGGAGCAGAGGAAACGATATCGCAGGCCTGTACCTCTTTCATGGAATATCCGGGACACCCCTTCTGCCAGACGCTGACAATCGCGACATCCTGCGGAGTGTTATCAATTGTGACGGCAAGGCTGTTTTTCCAGGCAACCGGAAAAGCGATAGGTGCTCCTGCAGCATTAAAAATCCTCACCCTGAAAGTATATAATCCATTTTCGCCGCTGGGCCAGCGCATCATCAGGAAGGGCGGCTTCCAGCGGGCGGCATTCAGCGGATATTCAGCGGGAATTAAATATTTGGGTCCGGCAGCCGGATTGGGGGCGGCGGGATCCGGAGCAACCGGGACCAGATCATCCTCCCCCGTTATTGTGTTGAATTTGTAAACATTCCAGCTCAGATTCAAAGGAACAAAGGGTCCACCATCCTTGGAGACCTGAACCTGATAATAGACGCCGTTAAGGGGAGCCGCTTTAAACCGGTTAAAGTTACCGAAAATATTAAGCGTTCCGCCAAACGGAGAATGCGTGACGGAATAGAAATACCCGGGATCAGTGGTGGCGTAGCCGGCATTGGAAATCTTTCCCGCAGGGACATTGCCCACCATGGTGAAGATGGGCTCTTTGGTCAGATCAGTCAAATCCACCAGGTCTGCCTGAATGATCGCGCTGCCGGTGGTAACAAAGGTGGTTGCCCCCGTAGAATTAACGACGATGCCGGTTGGCCATCCCCACCACACGGGAACAGGCGGCGGTTCAGTCAGTGCTTCTTTTTTGGTATGGGTTAAAATCTCTACACGCGAAACTTTATTGGCTGTGCCCCGCTCCGTAACATACAGCGAATTCTGGCTTGCATCCGTCCACGCCAGGAAGAACGGGGCAACCAGGCTGACGCCACCCATTCCATTGGTAATGACGGCTCCCAGATTGGCGCCGGTGGTCAAATCGATTTTGGAAACGCGCGCCGGGACATCCTGCTCCGTGACATAAGCATATTTCCTGTCCCTGGTGACCACTAATCCGACGGGATGATGAAGTCCTGTCGTGACCGGAGTCTTTGCTCCCGTGGTCAGATCGATGCGTCTTAATCTCCCGTCATCGTAGCCGACGGTGAAGGCCTGGTTGTTGGCGACATCCAGAAAGAGCTGTTGCGGAGCGCCAAGGTTGAAGGTCACCATGGTTTTCGCGCCGGTGGAAAGTCTCACTCTCCATAAGGCGCCCGTGGTTCCGGCATCATCGCGCGTCGTTACGTAGGCGTATCCATGCGCCAGATCCAGCTGGACATCTTCCGGATGGGAAAACCCGGTGGCTATTGTAGTGATAGTTGCAGCGCAGGCCGGTGCGGCACAAGACGGCGGAAGGTTAATGCGTTTCAATTTTCCGTTCGCCGCAGGATTGTATTCCACAAAATAAAGCTGATTTTTGGTTTCATCAACGGCGGCTCCCACAGGGGCGCTAAGGCCGGTTGCCAGAAGAGTTTTGGTTGTCGCCATAGCGGTACCGGCACCCACCAAGAGCAGGATTGTACAAGAAATAACCCACATCAACCATTTCCCCGGAATTTCCGGCTTCCTGAGCTTCACTTTCTTCATCGCTGTGTCCTCCTTTTTTGGGTGCACTGAAAATAATTTCATTATATTATTTCCTGCAAAATATTTATTAACGGCAACATATCCCCTTATAATCATTAAGTAATACCAAAAACTTCCCTGACTGAACCTTTTAAAGGCAAGCAATGGATGTGCCATAAATCACCTGATAATCATAAGCCATTAATATTAATAAAGATTTATAATATTTTAGCTTGTAATGTTACTGAAGGCAGACAAAACAATGTGTATGGGTTATCATACGGCAGAAGATGCTCAATGTAATGAAAATGCTGTTATTACAACATATATTCGGTGAATGGTTTTTCCTTCGATGTTTACAGAGATACAGTATCCCTGTTTACGGGTGTTGCTTAAATCTTTTTGTCCCTTGCCGGAATTTTCAAAGAGATAAACATTTGGGCAACAGAG
>JBDKVD010000101.1:0-6140 GCA_039679325.1 Smithella sp. | reverse complement strand
CCGTCTTTCTCCTCCGATTCAATCCGATCCGCATACTGCCTGATGATCCGGGAGGAGAGATTGATAAGTGCATTGTCGTCTTCCAGCAGGGCGTCTCCTTCTAAAAAAACGTCGGAAAATTCAATAGGAGTTCCCTCGTAAAGGATAGTAATATCAAGATTAAATTCGTCAAAGAAGACTTCTGCGCTGATCCTGCCCCGGGCAAGACTCATATTTGTCGCCAATTCGAAGAACTCATTCAGCGCTGTTTTCGCCTTTTGGATTACATCGCTGCGCGCCCCCCAGGCAGCACCCTGGTTTTCCATGAAATTGAATATTTTATTTGAAGAATCGACGCCGGGCTCAAGGTTCAGAATCTCCTTGCGGGCGATGCCAATGCGAAAGACGAGATTCAGAATAATCGCGATTATAGTTGTCACTGCGAGTGAAGATTGAAAAAAAGGTTCCACCCAGGGATGAAAATTGCGGTAAAGATTCGGAAAAATGTCTGCGCTGATCCCGAACATGAGCGATACCCCGATGACAAAAGTTTTCCGGATATCAATCATACGGGAAGTCATAATTTGAATACCCGAGATCAGCATAAAACTAACCATAAAGACAAGCGCCCCTCCCATGACCGGCTTGGGCATGATACTGAAAATTGCCGCTATTTTGGGAAGAAAAGCAAGGGCGATAAACATTCCCCCCGTATAGAAGGCAACGATACGGCTTGTTGTTCCCGTAGCGGCGCTTAGTCCAACGGAGCCCGCATAGAGCGACTGTCTCATCCCTCCCATCAGGCCGCCGGCAACAGACGCCAGCCCGTCCGCCAGAGTTCCCTTTTGAATATTATCCAGGTCTGGTCTCTTCCATTCGGCATCGTTGATGCGCTGGCACATGGTAATTGCCGCCACTGCCTTTAAGAAACAGGCCAGTGTTGCTGCAATAAAAGGCACCAGCAGAAAAGAGCTGAATGACCATCCGATATAGGAAACATCAGGAAAAGATATCAGGGGGGAATGGATAATGATTTCTAAATCAGAGACCTTCAGCACACCCAACAGGTATGCGGCCATATAGCCTGCAGCCATTCCGACGATTACGGAATAAAAGCGCAGCTTCCCCTTGCTCCAGACATTTGTTCCCACCATACCCGCCAGGGTGATGACGGCAACAAAGAGATTGGCAGGCAGCACTTTACTTTCCGTTGACGTTATACCAAAGAAATTGCTGATCATGACAGGTACGATATTCAGGCCCACCATGGTGAGAACCACGCCCGTTACTTCCGGGGGGAACAGTATTCTCATTCGATTGATAACTCTGGATATCAGACACTCCAGGGCTCCGGAAAAGATGGACATGCCGAGAATCATGGAAATGCCGCCGGAAAGACCGGCCAGGATGGAACAGGAAACAAAAGTAGGATCAATGCCCGCCGTGCAGAGATAGCCGCTTCCGACGGGGCCTCGATTTAAAGCCTGGAGGATCGTGGCGATGCCTCCGGCAATCATCGACATGCAGACCACACTTTGGACAAGCTCCGAAGAACAGCCGACGGCCCTTGTGATCATAGTAGTGACGATCAGTCCGGCAGTGAGAAAGAAAATGTGCTGGAGGGCCAGCACAATGGTAATACGAAGGGGTGGTTTCTCATCGACTCCATAGACCAGATTGGCGGGTTTCTGCTGCATACGAACATCTACCTGTTTTTTACTTTTTATTGCGACTGTGGGTGGGTCCTGGAACCATTATACTGTAAGGACAGAATGGTTATATCATCCGACTGGGGCGCACCGGCAGCAAAGCCGTGCACATCCGTCAAGATCTTCTTCATTATTTCGTTGGGGTGTCGTCCGTTGACTTCCCGCAACGATTGCAGAAGTCTTTCCTCGGAGAAAAGAGCTTCATCCTTGTTCATTGCCTCAGTAACACCATCAGAGTAAACGATGATGGTATCCCCTGTTCCAAGAGTCAATGCTTCCTTGACATAGGGGCTGTCTTCAAATGAACCGATGGCCAGAGAACCCTGCGTTTTCAGGAACTCCGGATTTCCTCCCTTTCGGCACAAAACAGGCGGGTTATGTCCGGCATTACTGTATTCCATCCGGCCCGTCCGGGTGTCGATTACGCCGCAAAAAACGGTGGCAAACATCGACATGTCATTTCCTGCACACAGATCATTGTTTACTTTGAAGAGCACCTGGTCGATACCGGTACTTTCATTGGCCCCTGCTTTGAGAAGTGTCTTGGTTACGGCCATGAAGAGTGAAGCCGGTATGCCCTTTCCGGAAACATCACCGAGTAAAAAGACCAGACGATGCTCGTCCACAAAGAAGAAATCATAAAAGTCCCCGCCTACTTCTTTGGCAGGTTCAAGAACGGCGGAAAGTTCGAATTCCGGCCGGTCGGGAAACGGAGGGAATATTTTGGGAACCATGCTCATCTGGATATCCCGGGCCGCATTGAGCTCACCTTCAATGGTATGCTTTTCGTGCTCCCAGGAACGCTGTTTTACCAGATTAACGACAATGGATGTATAGATCGCCATGCCGACTGCATTGGCTAAAATCATGGGCAACGTAAATTTCTCCACAATTTCCATTGCTTGTTCGAAAGGACGGGCAATCAGCAGGGTTAATCCCGAATGCAGAATCTGGTTAACGGACGCCACAATGACAGCGCCGGTCACACCGACAAATTTTCCTCTTTTCCACAGAAAGACCAACCCGCCGACAAGCCCGGAGACAACCGTGGCCAAGGAACACGAAACACAAGTAAAACCTCCCAGAAAATAACGGTGGATTGCGCCGATCAAACCTGCGCCGATGCCGGCTGCGGGACCGGCAAAGAGCCCGGCCAGGGCGGGACCAAGATCCCTCGTATTAGCAAAGGCGCCCATGAATTTAAAACCGCTCAAGGTGCCATAGATGGACAAGAGACCGAACACCACGATGATAATGAGCCTGCTTTTCCAGGTAACCCTTTTCTGTAAAAATTCGTCGTAAAAACGGCTCCGGGACAGAATGTAGGCAATTACGGACATGACGGCCATGCTGTTGATCAGCGTCACGACCACTTGCAACTCCTCTTTCATGCACCCTCCGGCATCTGGTTAAATATCTCCTGATAATCTGTAATTCCATTTCCAAATCGAGCGCTACCTTTGTTGGCACAGCCTGCCCCGGCGCAGGTCGGGGTCGTCGCGGTATCATCATTGATTTAGAAATGGAACAATCACAAAACATGCCAATTCAACAATCATGCAATTTTTTAGCAGGGAGTTTTCACTGGTTTCTCAAAAACTTATCCTCTCCAGCGCAGGGAGCATAGTGAATCCGGTCTTATACGTCAAAGAAACGGAAATTGTCTTTTTTTCACACCACGTCCGGTTGCTACAATGTTTCGGGAGGAAAGCAAACGACGTCGTCGATATTTGCAGCGCCCGCGAAAATCATTGCCAGGCGGTCAACGCCAAGGGCGATACCGGCGCTCATCAGCAGACAATCCAGTGCAGAAAGAAATTTATCCGGCATCGGATACGCTGCATAGTTTTTTTGTTCACGCAGTTTCTGCGCTTCCAGAAAACGATGCCGCTGTTCATCGGAATCGGTCAATTCCGAAAAACCGTTGGCCAGCTCCAGCCCGCCAATATAGAGCTCAAAACGTTCCGCAACGGATGGATCGCTTTGTTTCAATCTGGCCAGAGCTCCCAGCGGGGCCGGATAATCATAAAGAAATGAAGGTTTGTCCATGCCTAACTTCGGTTCGATATACTCAACCAGTATTTCATCAAACCGGTCCTGCTCCAGTGCTTTATCCAAAGTTACCGGCGCATATTTTTCAAAGGCTTCCCGCACCGTGATTCTTTCCCAGGGCGGAGCCAAATTTATCCGTCTGTTCTTGCAGGCAAGACCGCCCGCGAAACCAAGATGATTGGCAACGTCTATAATCAATTCTTCGCACTGGCTCATCAATTGCTGATAATCGAATCCGGCAACGTACCATTCCAGCATGGTAAATTCCGGCAGATGCAGCCTTCCTCTCTCTTCAGCGCGGAAGCATTTGCAGAATTGGAATATCTGCGGGAAACCAGCAGCCAATAACCTCTTCATACACAGTTCCGGTGAAGTCTGTAGGAACCAGCTGCCGGAAGGAAGAGCTTCAATATGTTCCTCCGGGGCCGGTGCCGGAATTCTTACCGGCGTTTCGACTTCCAGAAAATTATTATTGATGAAAAAAAGGCGGATGTTTGAGATCATCCTGGCGCGAAGAAGCAGAGCGTCCGCTTTTCGCGCCAGAATAAATTTATCATCCGTTATTGATTCGTACAAATTGAACTAGCCTTTGACACGGGTCATATACTCACCCGTTCTCGTATCAACTCTTATTTTTTCGCCTTCATTGACAAAGGTCGGTACTTGAATTGTATAGCCTGTTTGCAGCTTAACCGGTTTGGTGGCGCCGGATACCGTATCACCCTTAGCCCAGGGCTCCGCTTCGGTAACAATCAGGTCAACAAAATTGGGTAAGCTGATGCCGATAGCCTTGTCTTCAAAAAGCAGGATTTCCGCTTCAATGTTATCCATCAGAAAATTTTTCGCATCATCCATCTGCTCTTCGGTTAAATAAATCTGCTCATAAGATTCATTGTCCATGAAGCAGTACTTGCCTTCTTCCTTATATAAATACTGCATCTTTTTTTCCCGCAGATCGGCTGGTTCAAACATGTCCACGGAACGGAAAGTACGTTCGAACTGGTTGCCGTTGAGCATGTTTTTCAGTTTGCAGCGGTATAGCGCCTGCCCTTTGCCCGGTTTGACAAAATTGAAATCGACAAGGATATAAGGATCATTATCTATCTTAATCCGTAATCCTTTTCTTAATTCACTGGCTGTGTACATATAAAAAAGTCTCCTCTTGTTTTTCGCTTTGTAAGATCGTTAATATGTTAAGTTGATTTGAAACCGAAATTACTAATCTATTTGTTCAAACTTGTCAAAAAAATGTTGATGCATTTGTAAGTCTTTTTTTATTGTTTTGGATATGGTTCGAAGCGGAATCTTCCCCGTGCTTCCCGGCACATCAATAACATACTGCGGCAGGCTGAGGCCGGAGCATTGCCCCCAGATATCCTCCATCATTTTCATACTCTTTTTTACATCGGTGCGAAAATGTGCGCATCCCTTGGCCGGATCGCAATGAAACAGGTAGTAGGGACGTACCGATATCTTTTGCAGACCATAGAACAGCTCCTTCATTATGTGGGTTGAATCGTTGATCCCGCTGAGTAAAACCGATTGATTGGAGACAGGAATACCGGCTTCAAGCAGCATCATGCAGGCACGGGCGGAAGCGGGCGTGATTTCCTGCGGATGATTAAATTGCGTATTAAACCAGAGCGGACGGAAGCGTTTGAGCATCCGGCAAAGGTCGCCGGTAACGCGCATCGGCATGACCACCGGCACGCGGCTGCCGATGCGTAAAATTTCCACATGAGGGATAGCCCGCAATGATACCAGCAATTCTTCCAGAACATGATCTTCCAGAGTTAACGGATCGCCGCCGGAAAGGATGACTTCCCTGATCTGTGGAGATTCGGAAATATAACGGATCATATTCTTAAGTCTGGTTTTCAAGCCAATCCGCGGCGAGGAAGACCAATATCTTTTCCGGTTGCAGTGCCGGCAATATGTAGCGCAGGTTTCCGTAACCAGAGCCAGGCAGCGGTCGGGATAGCGATGCACCAGCTTGGGTACGGGCATATAAGAGTCTTCCTCCAGAGGATCCTCCGGACCTTCGTTAAAAAGAATTTCCCGGGGATCAGGAAAGCACTGTTTTTTAATCGGATCGTTTTCATCATCACGATTAATCAGGGACAGATAATAAGGGGTTATGGCCAGAGGATAAACAGTTGCCGTTTGCTTTAACAACTCCGGATCTGCCGCTGACGTATTAAAAAACAGTTTTGCAGTATCCGGTCTAATGATGCGGTTTTTAAATTGCCAGCGCCAGTCCTGCCAGTCTCTTTTTGATATTTGAGAAAAACTTTTACCCTTTAATTTATTCATAGGTTTTTCTGAAAAGAATTCACGTGATATTCTCATGAAATTAAGGCGTGTCTCCTACCACAATTCTCCAGCACTGCAAAGAAAATA
>JBDKVD010000100.1:0-14356 GCA_039679325.1 Smithella sp. | reverse complement strand
ACCACATTGAGTTTATCCACATACGCACCGGCGGCAAAGTAAGAGCCGCTGAGCTTCACATCGACCGCAAAAGCCGATGTATTGAAGGCCGTAAACAGCCCCAATGACAGCAAAACCAACCAAAATCTCTTCATTTTTTTTCTCCTGTAAATTTTATTTTATTTCAATTTCAGCCATTAATAAACGGGCATTTTTTAATGACCACTATCTGACTTGGAAACAGCGGCTTCCTCGAAAGTGGCAACCTCGGTGAGAATCAGCACTGCCGCTTCCACAAAATTCATAACCAGGGCGGCGCCTGTCCCTTCGCCCAACCGCAAATCGAGATCGATCAACGGTTTTTTACCTAATATTTCCAGGGCTATCCGATGACCTTGTTCCACACTCCGGTGTGCCGCGATCATATATTCAGCTGAGGCGGGTGCGATAGAATGCGCGATCAACGCTCCGGCTGTAGATATGAACCCATCCACAACTACCGGTTTTTTCAGGGAGGCGGCGCCAAGGATCAGACCGGCGATGCCCCCGATTTCAAATCCACCTACTTTCGCCAATATATCCAGACCGTCATTCTTATCGGGTTGGTTGACTGCAATGCATTTTTCGATAATGCGAATCTTTTGCTCCAATTGATTATCATTGACACCGGTACCACGCCCTGTCACATCGGCCACAGGACTGCCGCTCAAGACCGATACGATGGCACTGCTGGGGGTGGTATTACCAATTCCCATATCACCGGTTCCAAAAACATCCACGTTTGATCCGAGTTCGCAAGCTATATCAATCCCCGCTTCCAGAGCGCGAATAGCCTCGTCACGGCTCATAGCCGCTCCTTTGGCCATATTTCTGGTTCCGGCGGCAATACGCTTGGAAATTATTTTGCCCGAAGCGGCAAGTTCGCTCAAATCGCCGGCAACACCCATATCGACCACGACGACTGAGGCCCCGGCCTGACGGGAAAGCGCATTAACACCCGCTCCACCGGCAACAATGCCATGAACCATCTGGGGCGTTACTTCCTGGGGATAGGCGCTTACTCCTTCGGCAACCACACCGTGATCGCCGGCCATGGTTACTATGGTTTTTCTTTTAACCGGCGGGTTGAGGCTGCCGGTAATTCCTGCCAAGTCCTCGGCGAGGTCCATCAATCGGCCCAGCGCCCAGTAAGGCATTATGAGTTGCTCCAGCCTGGCCCTTGCGCGTTGGCGGGCATAGCCGTCCTGGCCGGTAATCTTTTGGATGGTTGATTCAAGTAGATTCATGTGAAGAGTCCTCCTTTTAAATTTAACGGCAAATATTGATCAGCACAAAAGTGACGGTATCCGCGACGCAAAATACCTAAACTCCTTGCATGGCAAAGGTATCTTTCATGCCTTTTTCCCAACCGTCCCACATATATGCATCAACCTTTCCGTCAGCTATAACACGCAAAGCATAGCGCACCTGCTCTTCATAAAACTCACAGAATGCCCCGGTCTTATGCATACCGCCATTCATTTCATGGGCTTCAGCCGGACAGGGTGATCCGCAGAAGTGCCGGATTGCGCAGCGGCGGCACGGTTCGATGTCCTCAACTTTTCGGCCGGTGACCATGTTAAACGGCTCGGTTACAAGGACATCGGAAATATCGTCTTCAAAAAGGTTACCTCCCTTGAAGCGATCAATGCCGATGAATTCGCTGCAGGGAAACATGTCGCCGTTAGGGGCAAGGGCAAAGAAGCAGCGGCCGCCTCCGCAGGGAGATATATCGCACATTAGCCTGCGGGCTCCCGGTGCAATGATGGCCATTAAAATATTGGCAAAATTACCTATCGGCAGTCCCCGGCCGGTTTCCTGGTAAAGCTCATAGGTCCTGTCCAGAGCAGCCAGGAAGTACTTAGCCGCTTGCTCATCCCCCGGCTTCACGCTGCGCGACGGCGGTAGTGTGCAGCGGAGAATGTTCATCAGACAGGTCGGCACTTCTTGCTCATGGAAGAAATCCACGAGACTGGTAAGATACTTCAGGTTGGCACTGGAAACCGTACAGATGACACTCCAACCGTCGTAACCCTTTAGGCGCTCCATGGCGTCAATCACGGACTTGAATGTTCCCTTGCCCTCCCAGTTTTTGCGGGTTTTGTCGGCGATGCGGGCAGTCGGTGCATCCAGGGAAATACCAATGCTTACATCGCGGCTCGTCAGAAAATCGACGGCTGAGTCGTCCAGCAGGGTGGCATTGGTCTGAACACCGAAGAGAAAGTCTTTTCCATAGGCCTCAATGCCTGCAAAAACCGCATCACGATTGAGCAAGGGTTCAGCGCCATGGAAAATGATCTGTGGCTTGGAACTTTTCGGCAAAGTGGCATTGAAGTGTTGTTTGAGAATTTCGAGGGCGCCAAGCAGTTCCTTCTCCGGCATATGCTTGCCCCCGCGCCGCATTTTCTCTGGAATATAGCAGTAGGTACAGTTCATATTACAGCGCTCGGTGGGGTTAAAGTAAACCGCCGAAGGCTTGAGTCCGAACCGCAGTGTATTCATCTCCCTGGCAAATTGTTTAGACTTTTTGGTGTAGGCACGAGTCAGATCGCCTCCGGATAGTACATCGGCAAGTTTCTCATTCCTCACCAAGGACCAGAAGGCCGTATCCGGGTCAATCACGGCCATATATTCCGGATGTCCAATGTCAATGACTTGAAAAGTTGGACCGTTGCCCGTGTTTACAAAACGGCCCCGCGAGGGGGCCGCATTGTCCTTACTGCTGTTTATCTTCGGTGTTGCCATTACTTCTTTGCCTTCCTGTCCATCAGGATGTAGTGGGAAAGCCCGGTTCCCTTGGCCTCACAGCCCATACGATAAGCGATTACATCTTCTTTTCTTACTTTCTTTTCCTTCATGTTCATTCTCCTTTCTTTCTCGTTATTTTTTTCACAAAAAAAGGGTTTCGACGGACGCATGGCGTCTATCGAAACCCTTTACCATCAGATTTCATACTATTCAGGTTCTCACAGGTCTTCTGGCTTACGGGTCATCAGCTCTCCACTGCCTTCCCGTCGGGGGTTACCCCAACAGTGACCGGCTGTTTAGCCAGCGTGAAGAGCCTCACCGATTACAGCGGCGGGTCCGCCACGGATTTGCACCGTGTTCCGATATGCTTGAACCAATATGTTGTGCCTATTACTCTTGGAAAAAAATTATGTCAAGTTTTTTCTCTATATTTATTAATCTAACCGGGCTGCTGTCGACGAAGCAGGAGCATAGATTCTCCGCCCTTTTGGATTGCCGGCGCCAAACCGGATATTCGTGCAACAGAAAATTAAGGTAGTCCGGGGATTTTAGGTACGCGCACCCTTGGCGTATTTACCGGCTGCGGCGGATGCTGACTTGCCGGCGGTTCCGCCGCTTGTCTGTCTTTTTGATCACGCAGGTTTACCACCATTCTGTCGTTGCCGCGCACCAGGACGATTGTTTCCGGATTTACCTCTTTTAAGGTGTACCCCCCTATCACCGTACCTTGAGCAACGGTCCTCTGCCGTTTTCCCCGTCCCGGGGTGGAATAAGGATTTTTCTTGTCTTCAATGTAGGCGATCTTTTTTTCGCCGCTGATAATCGCACCATAGAAAATAATTTCAGGCCTGGCAACCATCTCTTCTTCCGCTTTCGACAAAGGCATTCTTCTTTGCGGATGAAATAAATTCTTCTCAGTCACGACGATATAATCGAGAGTTGTGGGAGGATTTTCAGCAGGAAGAATCTTTGCTTCCTGCTTTACCGACTCTGCTTTGGCCCGCGGAATATTTACTTTTACATCGGCATCGAGCAGCGGGTAAACCAGTGTAAAAAACAGGCCGGTTGACGCCGCTAAAAGCAACAGATTCAAAATATTCATATTTTTTAATGCATAAGATACTATTTTCATGAGTTATCTACCTGCCAGCGCCGCCACTTTCAGTTTTACAATCAACTCTTTGGGATTATTATAATTGCGTACACGCACATCTACTTCCCTGACTACCAGATAAGGGGTTTGGGTTTCAATCGCCACCAGAGTATCCGCCAGTGCTCTAATGTCCGGAAATACTGCGTCAACAGCAACACTGATCACTTTAAATTTACGCATTTCCTCCATCTTTTCCACCCTTTCGCTGTTAACAACCCCTTCTCTTCCCGTTATGATGCCTTTAACCGTATTCTGCAGGTTGGCGGAAGCAATGGCAATAGTCTGCCCACTCATCATCCTGGCTTCTTCATTTTTTCTGGTCTGTTTGAGTTCAGCGATCTGCGTTTCCAGCAATGGCTTCTGCCCCAGGAGGGCAACATATTTTTTCAGTATTTTCATTTTGGCATCATGCTGATCCTTCATCTCTTCAGCCTGCCGATAGATATCGGTAATGACATATTCATAAACCAGGAAACCCGCCAAAATGATGATTAAGGGGATCGAAATAATGAGCAGCCTACTTTTCCCTGTCATTTTTCACTCCTGCTTTTGTTTCTTTATTGTTGTTTTCATTTTTCAATTCCATCCTGATTATAAAGCGATCGCTGTTTTGTCGGGGATCGCGAAAAGTTGGCGACGCAAATTCGACTTTCTTAAAGTATTTGGAATTTTCCAACTTAAAAATAATCTCTGTGGCGGACGTCGAGTACCCCTCTATCTCCACCGTTTTATCCGTAATCCGCAGCCGCGTCAGCCAGGTTTTGGGCGGCAATATTGCCGTCATATCTTTAATGATATTCATGGCTAAATCGTTTTGCTTCTTAAAATCACCTATGGCCTGAATGTCGCCCTTAATTGCTGTAACTTCATCTTTTAACTCTTCCACTTTCTTTACTGCGGGCTTCAGCGATTTGATGTGCCGGTCCATTTCGTCCAGTTTCTGCTGCTCGTAGCTGAGCGGCATAAGAAAATAAAACGCGGCCATAGCTGCAATACCCGCCAGAAAAACAAACGTCAACGCCAGCGGTGTACGCCCCTGAACGTTGTTGTCCTGGTTCAACAGGTTGATGCTATGCGGATTGCGGTAAAGTGCATCGAGTGCGCCACCCAGCGCGACAGCGGATAACTCCTTTTTTTGTCTAGGCACATTGTACTTAATATCCCTGTCCAGATTGGAGACCTTCATGGTCCCGAATTTATCCCGCAATGCATTGAATTGCCTGTCATCGGCGTCAATAACAATTTGCGGCCGTCGGCCATGCCGGGCAAGTTCCTCACTCAGGATCAGCGCTTGTTTAATAATGCCGTCGATACCTGTTTCCTCGCCGGATTCTACGCTCCCGGAAGCTGAGTGAAGGAGGAATGAATTATCAATTGAACCGTACTCATAAGCGTCGTCCCGCAGTGATATAAAAACCGCATTCTCTTTCGGATAAGTGTTCTGAATAAGGCTCTTGATCGCAAAAGAACTGATGATGATTTTTTTTATTTTGATATTCCTGTATTGAAGCACATCCAGATATCCCTGAACCCGATCAGCCCGTGTTACCGCAAGTAAAATTTTTATGTTTTGAGAATCTTCACCAAGTACGGAATAATTATAGAAGGCACTGTTCTTCGAAAGAGGCGTGAACCGATCCAGTTCAAAAGATACTACCCTCGAAAGGTTTTCTTTGGCGGCCAAAGGCAATTCAACTCTCTTCACAATGGTCCAGGCACGGGGCAGGCATAAAACAAAAGATGCCCGAAATAATTTCGTTTCAGTAACAAAACTCGAAACAACAGTCGCAAGATATTCCGGGCTGACAGTTTTGTTCTCCTCCAGCGGATAATATCTGTAATGCCGGACAGTTGTTCGCCAGAGCATCTTCTCTGCGCAAACAAGATAAATACCATCGGCTTCGATGGAGATGCATACTACTTTAGCAAACGATAATCGCTTATCGGCCAGGCTCAACGATAAAATTTTCCATATCGCCCTGCCCGCTTTTTCCGTTGCCCGATAAAAATTTTGGAGTTTATTTTTATAATTGCTCATTCTTCGGCATCTCTATGTATGCAGGATTTTGGTAATAAAGTATTTTATAACGATCCACGTCTTCAATCCTGACAACCGCTCTGATTGCATATTGGCTGCCGGCCCGGGATTTGTAACCGATCGCTTCAATGGAATAAACATTCGAATCCACCGTTGTTACGAAAGGTGCGATTTTCGCATAATCGACTGCAGTAAATATGGACTGCAAACCGGAACCATCTTTCTTTGTATTATCCGCCTCCCGATAACTGATAATACTCTTAATCATGTCATCGGTCATTGATGGAATCGCTTTGAGTACATCGACGGAAGCCGTATTGATATTTATCTGAACGGCAGAGGAATACAATGTCAGGTATTTTATCAGCCCCGGCTTTCCATTGGTACCGTAAAGAATATCCCGCGTTACTCCCTTTACCAAAAGAAGCTCCTCCAGAGTATCAAAATTGGCGTTTTTTGCTTTATAAGGCTGGGGCAGACTCTCGTAATAATCGTCTTCCGCACCATGAAGCCGATGCAGATCATCCCCGTCTTTCCAGTCCAAAATGGAATCAACGATTACATCAGCCTGACTTTCTTCCACACCCAGGTTGATCAGAAGATTATTCAGGATAGCAGCCGTGGCATCGCTCAGCATATTAATATTGATTTTTCCCGTTTCATCCATACAGGCAAACTGATAATGACCATCCCCCGTTTGTCCATGATGAAAAGAGCCGTCTGCTGAATATACTTCCACTCCCTCCAGGTTAATCTGATTATTTTTATAGGTGCTGCGATAAAACATCTCCAGAACAGCTCTGTTCATGCCTGCTTCCGCGAGGTACTTGTTTTCCAGCTGCTCCTTGAACGTTATGGTCGAAAACACTTCCGTCCGCACCGTTACGGAAAAAGCAAATGTTATCACGATCAGGAGCGTCATGATCCAGAGCACGATAATCAGGGCAATGCCTTTATCTTTTCTGCCGCTATTTACCGTTAAGTTTTTCACATTAACCATCAAATCTGGCCCTGCTTAATGCCTGTTGAATTCACGGGTTCATTTTCTCGTTGGATTGCGCGTCCGACATGGCCCTTGCAGAGTTTTCCATGACAAAGACGTTAGCCGTCAATATTTTTTTATCCATACCATCGGCAAAACAAATCCTGATCTTTCGCGGCAGTTTTTTTTCCTCCTCCGGCCACCGGTCAACCCATTTAGCTTCTTCCAGCGAATTTTCCAAATAGTATTCAAATGTAATCGAATCGTAGTCTTTCGTTAACCTGGCTTCATTTGCAGTATCCGTACCCAATACCTGTTCTTCAACATACAAAACGTCTCTGCCCTGATCGGTGGTTTTAATAAAATATCTGACCAGACTGTTGCCGCCGGCGCCGTGCCAGATGGAATAATTGCTGGCAAACGCCAGGTTGTCTTTTTCACCGATAAACCGGCTTTTCTTTTCGCCCTGATCATCATAGGAGCTCGAAAAAGCCGATTGAATCTGTGACTCCATCAGCGAAAAAACGATTTTTTTCCGCTCTAAACTTTCTATTTTCCTTTCACCCTTTTCCACTGTTTTATACGCCATGGACAGTGTACCGGTCATAAGACCGACGATCACGGCCAGCAAGGCAATCGCAATCATCAGCTCCAGCAGAGTGAAACCCCGTTGATTCAATTTAAACTCCCCGCCGAACAACGGACTTTCACTGACTTTTCAAAGCGTTTGCTTTGGAAACCAGCTTCGCCGTTTTCAGTGTCATTTGCTTTGATCTGTTATCTCTTGTATATTTGGCCGATACCGTTATTTCCAGGAATTTTACCGCTAAAGCGTCCGTACGTTCATTTAATGTTTCGGCGACGGTGATATCGTAAGAATAGCCCTCGTCATCAACATCATGCCATGTTTTATCTTCGGATAAATCGCTGTCGAGCACTTCGCGCATCTTCTCACTGGCGTGCCTCAGAGTTTCGATCCGGTCATCGGAAGCGGACAGATGGCGCAAATTGGCTGAAGAAAGTTGAACTACCGACACCACCACCAGACAGATCAAGACCATTGAAACCATGATTTCCAGCAGGGTGAAGCCTCGCTGAGCGACGGATGCAAAATTATTCATGACGGTCATCCTTTTCATCGCCCACGATCAACGCCGTCCGAACGGGATCGGGTTTTATCTGTATGATCCTGTCGCCCGTTGAAAGTCTGATCCCGCCCCAAGAACTGAAGCCGGTTGCATCAAAGGATATGCTGTATTGTCCCCCGGTAATCAGCCTGGCGTTGACATCGGATTCATAAATCGCCAGCTTTGTTTTTTCCGGTATCTTGTTCATCCGGCGTCCTTTGATGCCGTAACTTCCGGTGTCGAGATCGAACAGCAATACCTGTATTTTGTTTGTGGCAACAGCCAAATGTTTCGCGTACTTAAGCGTTGTAACAATTTCCCCGGCAGCTGCTTTCCTCTTGGCGCCCGACAAGGTATTGCCGAATAAGGCGGCACTGATACCCAGAATCAGGGCCATCAATACCAACACCACCAGAATTTCCATCAAGGTAAAACCGCTTTCGCCAAAAGCTTGATATCTTTTCATCAGTTGCATAGCCTCATCTTTAACATATTAAAAAGGAATATCCGTGATGCTAAAGATCGCCATCAATAATGATATGACTATAAAACCGGTAACTAAAGCCATGCCCAGAATCAGCGCCGGTTCGAGAATACTGATGAACCGTTTGATGGAATTTTTTAAACTTTTCTCATAGTTGTCGGCAATTTTAATGAGCATGACATCCAATTGGCCTGTTTCCTCCCCGACCTTAATCATGGACATGGCCAACTCGGGGAAAATATTGGCGTCGGAAAACGGTTTGGAAACACCCTTGCCCTCTTTGATTTGTTTCGTTACCTGGTCCAGAGCTGAAGAAACAACAAAGTTGCCGATAATATCCCTGGCATTTTTCACCGCCTGCAAAAGCGGCACACCGCTGCGCAACAGCGCACCCATCGTCCGGCAAAACCTGGCGGTCTCCAACTTCAGGATAATATCGCCCATCAATTTGATTTTCAGCTTATCCCCGTTGTAGCGGCCTTTATCTGTTTTAAGATAGACTCTAAGCACAAACCATAAACTGACTATAGCCAGCAGAATGATCCACCAGAACGTCAACAGAAAATTGCTGAACCAGACCAGAACCTGTGTAGAGGCGGGCAGTTGCGTCCCCAAATCGGCGAAGATTTGAGTAAATTTCGGCAACACAACCGTCACCATGACAATAATGGACAAAATGCCGGTGATAACAAGAATCACCGGATAAATCATCGCGGAGAAAATATGATTTTTTAATTCCTCTGAGGTTTCCAGAAATTCAATCAGCTTTTCGAGCACCATTTCCAGCGCGCCGCTCATTTCTCCAGCTTTAATCATATTTACATAAAGCGTGGAAAATAATTTCGGATGCTTTTGCAGGGCATCGGAAAACGTCCCACCCTCCCGAATGGATTTGAGGATATCAAAGATAATATCCTTCATTTTCTTATTTTGGGTAATGCCGTGCAGGATATTCAGGCTGCGATCGAGCGGCAAACCGGAGCTCATCAGGGTATGCAATTCAGTGGTAAATAACTGCAGCTCACTTTTTGCCGACCGGAAAGAAAACTGTTCTTTTCCAAAGCCCTGTTTGACTTCCTGTATGCGCAGGGGAACAAGGTTTTTATTCTTCAGCAACAGTTCGACTTCACGCTCGCTGCGAGCCTCGATAACCCCCTCTGATACTGTGCCGTCCCCGTTAATTGACCGGTAGGAGAAACTGGGCATTATAGCTCCTGCGTTGCGCGAAATATTTCGTTGATTGTTGTGATTCCGGCTTTAACCTTGAGCAGACCGTCTTCCATCAGCGAACGCATGCCGTTTTTTCTTGCCGCCGCGCGAATCTGCTGAACATCGGCATTTTTGATGATCAAGTGATGAATAGAGGTGCCGATAGTAAAAAGTTCATAAATACCGGAACGACCCAGAAAGCCGGTATAGGCGCACTTTTCACAGCCCCTGCCCCGGTACAGAGTCACCTTATCACCGGCGAAAAGCTCTTTTGTCCGTTCGTCTTTAATTGCTTCTTTGTCAACCTCACGACAATGCGGACAAATAACACGGACAAGGCGCTGAGCCAGTATGCCGCGTATAGTTGCCGCCAAAAGGAAACTCGGCACACCAATGTCCAGCAGACGGGTAATAGCCGTGGGGGCATCATTTGTGTGCAAGGTGGAAAAAACAAGATGCCCGGTGAGCGATGATTGAATAGCAATTTCGGCAGTTTCCAGATCGCGTATTTCGCCGATCATTATAATGTCCGGGTCCTGACGCACTATATGACGCAGAATATTGGGAAAGTCCAAACCGATTTGCGGCATGACCTGTATTTGATTAATTCCTTTAAGGTGGTACTCAATCGGGTCTTCCACGGTGATGATTTTTTTGTCAGGTGAATTAATCTTATCCAAAGCACCATACAACGTGGTTGTTTTACCGCTGCCCGTCGGGCCGGTTACCAGAATAATGCCGTTGGGATTTTTGATGATGTTATTGAAAGTGACCAGCGAATCGGCGGGAAAACCCAACTGTTCCATATCTATCTTCACACCGTTCTGCCCAAGCAGACGCATCACTATACTTTCACCGTGGAGAATCGGTATACTGGATACGCGCACATCGATTTCCATCCCGCCGACCTTAAGCTTGATGCGTCCATCCTGCGGCAGACGTCTTTCCGCAATGTTCAGCTTCGCCATAATCTTGATGCGGGAAAAAATGGCAGCCTGTAGCTTTTTAGGAATAATCTCAACATCATGCAGGACGCCGTCAATGCGGTAACGCACCTTGACCTCATCGTCAAACGGCTCGATGTGAATATCGCTGGCCCGGCTTTCAATCGCGCGGGTAATGATAACATTAACCAGTTTTATTATCGGAGCCTCAGACGCCAGATCCTGAAGGTGGCCAACGTCGTCCTCTTCTTCCTGGATGTAGTGGATGGAAGAGTCGTCCTCAATATTTTCAATAATCTTGTTGATATCCTGCATTTCCTGGCTGTAGAACTTTTCCAGATGATCGTCAATAGCCTGACATTCACTGGTATAAATTTCCAGGTTATGGGAAACGGCGACCTTAATGGCGTCGATAACCGCCTGATTATACGGGTCAGCCATGACAATTTTTAAGGTATCCTGTTTCAATTCCAGCGGTAAAACTTTGTTTTCCCGAATAAAACGGACGGAGAGCGTTTCCATGATGAACGGAACATTGGGAAAATTTTCCGGCTCAAGATAGGGCACATTTTGTTGCAATATCATAACCTCTTTTTCAAAGCGTCAGCATATTATTGTCGGCATGTTGAAAACAACAGAAAACAGATCAAGTTATTTCTTTTCTGCTTTTTCTTTTTGCTCATTTTTTTCCTCATGGATGCTTTGTTTTAATTCTTTACCGATATATTTATCTGTAATTTTGTCAGCGTACTTATTGGTTACAGAGGCGACGTCCTGCTGATCTTTGACAATATAAGGAGTCAATAAAATGACGAGTTCCGTTCTGTTCTTTTCCTTTGTTGTATTACCGAACAAATAACCGAGTATGGGTATTTTCGAAAGCCAGGGAATGCCTTCTCTGGCTTTCGAATCATCTTCTCTGATCAACCCGCCGATGACAATGGTCTGGCCATTTTTCACAACCAGACTGGTTGTGGCTTCCGTCTTATTGAGAATAATCTGATCTTCATTTGCATATAACTTAATCGTCGTATAAGTTGATACTTCCTGCGCTATCTGCAGAGTAATCAAACCGCTGTCATTGATCTGGGGTTTTACTTTCAAAATAATGCCGATGTCCTTATATTGAATGGTTCGCGTTGGCACTGTAGTCGTTGTCGTATAAGTTTCCGACGTCACAATAGGTACCTGTTGGCCAACCTGAATTCTTGCTTCATTATTATCGGATACCATAATGTGCGGCGCGGCCATAAGCTTGGCCTTCGATTGCGAGGCCAGCGCGTTAATTACTACTCGCACCACGTCACTGGAATCCACGCCGATTATATTCAGCCCGCTGGCCGTGGGAGCTGAGGGATTAACGTCTAATGATGAGGGATTAAATGATATATTTAATGGATCAAGGCCAAGAGCGGAAAGATTAGTCTTGATAGACCATGCTAAACCTAAACTCGTTTTATCCGTTAATTGAATGGAGGCGATGGTGCCTTCAATTAATACCTGTCTGGGAACTAAATCCAGTTCACTTATGGTCTGCTTAATTATATCGAAATCTTCGCGCGTACCTAAAACGACCACCGCATTTAATTTTTCATCAGCATATATTTTAACTTCATCGGACAAAATTCCTTCGGCACCGCTCTGTTGGTTACCGGCCACTTCAGCCTTGGCGGATTGTGACGAAGAAGATGTCGGTTCCGGGGATAACTTAGAGCTTCTGTCGGTTGTTTGTGGCTTCGCCCCTAAAAATAACTGCTGCAGCATGTTCGAAATATCTTTTGCCTTGGCATTCTGTACGTGGTAAAGAAAAACTCTTATGCTTCTTTTGTCTTCCAATTCCGTGGGGACAATCCTGTAAAGTTCGCTATCCTCGATTATCGCAGCCCCGTTTAACCTTAGAATAACTTTCATCAAGGGCAATACTTTTTCCATGGCGACAGGGGAGACGGATTGAAAAGTCACTCTACCTTTGACACGGGAATCTATAATGTAATTTACTTTTAATATCTCACCAAAAACTGTTTGAATAACGGAATAAATATCAGCATCGTCAAAGTTCAGGCTGACTCTACCTTGCGAAGCGAAGCCGGCCCTGTGTGGGGTGGCCGGCTGTACAGGTTGAGGCTGTGGCGGAGCCGGATTGCCCAGTTCGCCGGGAACTGTGCTCGTTTTTGGATACGTCTTTTGAGGATTGGGCGGCATAACGGAACCGGACGGCAATGGTCCTTTTGGAGATGACGCGGGAACCGGTGCCTGTAATCCCGGTTTATTGGAGGAAGTATTTTGCTTGGATGGAGCGTTTTGCTCAGTGTCTGAAATACCCGTACTATTAGAAACAGGCGGCTTAACAGTCGCTTCTGTATCCGGGAAAGCAGTCACAGGCAATAGCGGGTAAATAAACAGTAATAACAAAAAAATAACTGTAATTTTTCTCATATGGATTATCTTACTACTCCCAATTTCCAATATCTTTATCTTCACCGTCACCGCCTTGTGCGCCATCACGTCCATAAGTGAAAAGATCATATTCGCCATGTGTGCCCGGACATTGATAATGATAAGGATGCCCCCACGGATCATTGGGCAATCCTTTCTTTAAATATGGTCCGTCCCATTTTTCAATGTTGGTATTGGTAGTCAAGACGCTGAGCGATTCCTGAGTTGTCGGATATCTTCCCACATCTAAGCGGAATTGATCCAGCCCCTGACCAAGTAGCTCAATTTGTGCCTTGGCTGCGGATTGCTTCCCCTTGCCAAGTTTAGGGAACAACCTTGGAGCAACAAGTGCGGCCAGCATGGCAATCATCACCATAACAACGAGTATTTCGATTAGGGTAAAACCTTTCTTATTTTTTGATTTCTTTGTTATATTTTTAAACATAGACATCCTTTCGTAGTTAAATTAGAAGAAATTAATGTCTTTAAGCAAATGCATATAAATTTTTTTTTAAGAAAATATATTTCTGTCTACAGCATACTTCATGCTATTGCAAGATTGATTATAAAAATCAGCAATATGATTTCCTGGTTATTACGCAACAAAATTTCATTCCCTGAAATTTAAAAAAAGTGGTTATTTTGTTTTTTTGGTTGCATTACAAACAGTATAATTTATTATAAAGAAAATAATACGCAAATAATATACCCATTATTTAAGTATATCAAAATCTTTTTCATGGAAGATACCCCCAGCCCCAATCGTTTACCTGATTTCCAATGATGATAATTCCCGTAGAATATTATCTGCCGGCATTTGCGACAAAGATCCAAGATTCATAGAGGTGTAATACCAACTCTAAATCAAAGCGCTATTTTTGTTGGCTTCGTCCTCAACGTATGTATAATACGCCTCCTCACCTCCTCCTTGCCGCCGCAATATCATCTTTGATTTAGAAATGGTATAAAGGGGAAGAGTTTTAAAAGGGGAATTTAACCTGGTTTATGAGTCAGAAAATTTTTGCCAGGGATAAATCTGTGACGATAAAAAAAGAAGTGCACCTGCAAGACAGCGTTGCTGCCCATACAGGTGCACTTTCCGGGGGGTCAAACTGTGGATTCAAGGAAGTGCCCACTTTTGACATATATTGGCTCCCCAGCGCGGACTCGAACCACGGACATGGTGGTTAACAGCCACCCGCTCTACCGACTGAGCT